>JAGKQJ010000086.1 GCA_017898095.1 Bacillaceae bacterium Marseille-Q3522
AGATTGCCCCTTTTGCAAGCCAGGAGTGCCTTATATTTTCAAACGAATACAAGATTAACTTCCTTTTATAAAGTGTAAAAACGAAAACTGTTAAATAAAGCAGCAGGACAATAATAAACAATATACTTCCATAAGTAATCCGCATCAACGGAATGGTCATAAAGAAACCGGCAGTGATCAATGGCAGAAAAGATGTTAGACCGTTGTATTGTTCTTTACTGTCTATTTTTTTATACCACATCCAATTTATTACTACTTCAGTACAAGTTATTAAGACAACTAATAAGAAAATCCTTAGAGATGGGGCAGGAACTAAGCTCACTAAGCCTCCAATAAGTAGATTAAAAACCACAGCAGGCCCAATCATTCCACTTATAAAATTCTTTAACGTTTTTTCCTGGTTATCCAAACAGACCACCTATCTTTTTTTAGCCCCTAATATCCTCTTAATGTTTTTTGATCTTATCAGGGTGTTTTAAAAAAATTGATGAAATAAAAGTGAAAATCAAACCAAAAATATAAAAAATGAGAGACACTGCAACGCCTTCTTGTTGATTATTTAAAAAGGTTGAAATAATCAACTCCTGACCATTTCGATATAGCAATGAACCAATAACGAAAACTACTCCTGTGATAATCAATACTCCTTTTGCAAGCCGGGATTTCTCTGGTCGATAAAATGCTTTAAAAAGCAATTCCCTTTTATACAATGTATAAACAAAGATTGTAAGATAAATTAGAAGCATTCCCCAAAACAATATGGTTCCATATGTGATCCGCAATAAAGGTATAACCCAAAAAAAACCTGATGTTATTATCGTCAAAAAAGCAATTAAAGAATTGTAACGCACTTTATTTTTTATTCCACTGAACCAAATCCACCCAATAATCGTTTCGATAACAGTAATAAAAACTGCAATAATAAAAATGACCCAGGTACCAGATGGAATCAAACTTGCTAAAGTTCCAAAAAAAAGATTTAAAAATATTACCGAATTGATATTCCCACTAAAAAAAACTTTTAATGTTTTTTCTTCTTGATTATCCAAACAGATCACCTAACCGGCCACATAAAATTAATAGTACGACACTTGCTTTTCTTCTTTATCGTTTGTTACTCGGTTCTTTTATCACAATTACTGAAATAAAAGTAAGAAACATTCCAAATATATATACGATTAGGGAGATAAAAATACCATCCTGATGAGTATTTAAATGTGCCAGTATTAACAATTCCTGCCCGTTTCGGGCGGACATAGAGCCAATAACAAGAACTGCTAATATAAAGATTATTGATCCTTTCGCTAGCCGGGATTTCCCCGGATTATTAAACGAATGAAAAATCAACTTTCTTTTATACAGTGTAAAAACGAAAACTATTAAATAAAGCAGCAGGACAACAATAAACAAAATACTCCCGTAAGTAATCCGCATCAAAGGAATGGTCATAAAGAAACCGGAAGTAATCAATGGAAGAAAGGAAGTTAAACCATTATACTGCTCTTTACTTTCTATTTTTTTAAACCACATCCAATTCATTACTATTTCAATAGATATAATCAGGACTACTAATAAAAAGATTTCAAGAGAGACTGAAGGAACTAGGCTTACCAACCCGCCAAATAAAAGATTAAAAACCACAGCAGGCCCAATCATTCCACTTATAAAATTTTTTAACGTTTTTTCCTGGTTATCCAAACAGACCACCTAACCGGCCACATAAAATTATTAGTGTGGCACATGCTTTTCTTCTTTATCGTTTCTTCCCCGGTTCTTTTATCACAATTACTGAAATAAAAGTAAAAAACAAACCGATGGCAAATCCGATAATTGAAATAAAGATTGCATCCTGATGAGTATTTAAATGAGCCAGTATTAACAATTCCTGCCCGTTTCGCGCCGACATGGAACCGATAACGAGAACTACTAGTATAAAGAAGATTGCCCCTTTTGCAAGCCAGGATTTTCTTATATTTTCAAACGAATACAAGATTAACTTTCTTTTATATAGTGTAAAAACGAAAACTGTTAAATAAATCAGCAGGACAATAATAAACAATATACTCCCATAGGTGATCCGCATTAACGGAAAGGTCGTAAAGAAACCTGATGTGATCAATGGCAGAAAAGATGTTAGACCATTGTATTGCTCTTTACTGTCCATTTTTTTAAACCATACCCAATTTATTATCACTTCAACACAAATAATAATAACTACCATTAAAAATATAGTAAGGGATGGTGCAGGAATTACACTCATTAAGCTTCCAATTATTAAATTACCAACCACTGCAGGACCGATCATTCCACTTATAAAATTTTTAAACGTTTTTTCCTGATTATCCAAACAGACCACCTAACTTTTTAAATACAGATGATACACCATCTGCCAGCTTTTTCCCGGCCGCTTTTACCCCATTTATTAGCTTCTTTCCTCCAGATATTACACGAGCTCCTGCTTTTCCAACAAAATCGTATGCAGATTTTACTGCTCTTTTTACTTTATCCTTCACCCATATCCCGGTTTTAGTTCCATTAATTAAATAATTTAAAGCTAAACCTGTAAATAAGCCAACTGCTGCCCCAACTATGTTGCCTACTATAGGTACAGCAGAACCGGCTACAAATCCGGCAAATACGCTTGAAGCTACACTGCTGACAGCGGCAGTTCCAACTCCAACCCCGACTTCTACCGTTAAATCTGCAGCAAATTCTGTTGATGCAAATCCGATATGTTTGAAATCCCCCCAGCCAAAATCGTAAATGGAATTGGCGGAAGACAGGGCATAATTAAGCGGCCCGCTAAATTTCAGCATATTACTTTTCGAAAAGAATTCTTTATTAAAGGCACTCCCATTCAGCCAATTTTTTGGATTAAAGGCTTTTATATTAAAAGGATTCCAGCCATTTTTCATTTCTTTATAAACTAATGTTCCAACTTTTTTCCATAGAGGAAGGTCTTTATCAGGATTTTTTGCTTGTAAAAATGCGTTCCACCTTGCCTCACTAATTCTTCTAGAATACGGTCCTAAAGCCGCATTTTTATCATTAAATGTATATTTTTTGTAATCCTGATATAAATTATCTAGTAATTTATTTTGAAATTGTTTTTTCCCATAAACTGCATAATTAGAACTGCCATCTAGCTTTTTCACTTTAAAACCGGCAATTAAGGATACTACACCACCGGAAAATTCCCGATCCAGAAAATGTGTTACATAATTTTTATAATCATTGAACCCGCCTAAAATATGGCCAAATGTACCCCGCTGTTCATCTGTTGATTGTAAAAATATAGAAGAAAGTGGTGTGACAGGGCCCTGCCCGGATGCCCATTCTATTTTTTCATCGTCCGATTCCTTGCCATTATTTTCTTCATGTTCCGATTTAAAACTTTGACCGAAAGGATAGCTCCATCCCCCGCTAAAGCTTAGACCTGGGATATTACCCTGCACCGATGTAATACTTTTCCAACCTCCACTATTTCCTCCGGTCAATAAATCATCAGGAGTCCATGAACCAAAACCGGAAGGGGGTGGAGGATTACCTGGAAAAATGAACCTTCCTCCTTTTATAAAGAAATTACTGTTATCTCCCACCATTTCATCTAGCTGTATTGGCGTTCCAGGATTATATACTTGACCAGGAACGATAAGCTGGCCGCCTTCTATCGGCTTTCCAGGTGAAATCGGTTTACCGGGAGTAATTGGTTTACCGGGAGTAATAATTTCAGCAAATCCGACTAAAGGAAAAGCATTCCAAAAAATCAAGATGACAAGCATTAACAATGAAAATATACGTTTCATATGATCAATCACCATCATTCTATGTTATTCATTCTTCCTAAACAGTAATAATTCTGTTTATCTCACTGTTTGCCGCTATTCTGCTGATATTTTTGTTCCAGGGTGTCAATTACTTCCTGATAGCCGCTTTCATTTAAACTATTTAATTCATGATTAAATTTTTCAATTTCAGAACTAATCCAACTATGGTACTCATCGTTTATCGTTTGCAAATAATTGTAAGTTTTCTGTGACAGTTTATTATTTTCTTGCAAAAATTTTAATAAGTCGTTAATCCTGCGCTCTTCGACAAACACTTTAAAATCTTCATTTGCTGTATAACTAAAAATGTAGATTTATCCACCTAAGCTATAAAGGTTATTCTTATTTGAAGACTCGACATCTTAAACACAGTCTTTCCAGACAGCAATGAACAGCATTACTGTCCGGAATTCCACACTACTGTTCGCCGCTATTCTGCTGATATTTCTGTTCAAGAATGTTAATTGCTTCCTGATAGCCGCTCTCGTTTAAAATATTTAATTCTTCTTTAAATTTGTTAATTTCAGACTCGATCCAATCATGATACTCTTTATTAACTTTTAATAAATAATCGAGTGTATCACGAGACATTTTTCCATTATCTTTCAAAGCGTATAAAATATTTTGAATACCTAAATCTTCAAAAGATGAATTATACATTTGTCTACTAATGTAATTAAAAATTTTCAACGTATTTTGCGATTTTTTTAATTCAATCGCTTGTGATCCTTTTTCCTTCCACTGCTGCCAAGTCTCCGTTAAGTCATTGATTTTTTTCAATTCCTCTGATAATTCGTTTTCATCTGTAACTTTTTGATAAATTCCTTCTGTTGTTTTGGCAATTTCAATTAGCTGGTTTTCTGCTTTGCTATCAGCTCCAAAGCCAATAACGTTAATAATCGGTGATATATTGGAATTATATAGTTCCTTTGCCGCTGTGACTGGATCATCATCGCACGTTGATACACCATCGCTTACTAAATAGACAATATTCGTGTTGTTCGCACCATCAAATGGAGCTAAATCTTTCTGCGCTTCACGAATTGCCAATTCAATAGGTGTCCAGCCTGCCGGTGCAATCGTATCTATTGCTCCGTTAAAAGCTCCCTCTTCATAAGGAGATATTGGATATACGAGTTCACTGCTACTGCAAGAAAGTTGTTTATCCGCATCAGAGCCGGTTCCTTTATGGCCGTACACGCGTATTCCTACTTTTGCTTCAGGAGGAAGCTGTTGAACAAAGTTTTTGATTGAATCCTTAGCTGCTTCCATCCTTGTTTTATTACCAATTTGAAAGGCCATACTTCCAGATGCATCTAAGATGATGACGACATTTAAATTTTCTTTAAATTGATACCGTGTGTCTTCCATTTCCGGATCGCCAATTGCCTGAAAACGAATCTGATTAATTGTTTCTTCCGGCCCGTCAAAGTTTTTTTGCCTTTTTTCTAATAATTCACGGTAGAAGTAATCCATTTCTTTTTGCGTAGGATTATTGGAAATATCGGGTAGTTCCTCGAATGCATCTAAAATTTCCTGCTCATTTTCAATTGATGCGACTAATCCTTCATGCTCTCCAACTGGAAGCTCAGCAAGCTCTTGAAAAGTATTTGGTAAAGGTTCCACCACTAATTCGGTTTCAGTCGTTTCGTTGCTACTATTCTTTAACTCTTTACTTGCTTGTTCATCCGCATTATAGTTTTCTGTCTGGCTGCAAGCTGCAATAAATGAAATGAGAAGCAATAAACAAAAATAAATCATACTCTTTTTATGCATAGATTTATCCACCTAATATATAAAGGTTGTTCTTATTTGAGGTCTCGACTTCTGAAAAACAGACTTTCCAGACAGCAATGAATTACATTACTGTCCGGAATCCCAAACTACTGTCAGCCGCTATTTTGCTGATATTTCTGTTCAAGCATGTCAATTGCTTCCTGATAACCGCTCTCGTTTAATACGTCTAATTCATCTTCGAATTTTTCAACTTCAGATCTAATCCAGTCGTGATAATCATCATTTACTTTATATAAATAATCGTAAGTATCTTGTGACAGTTTCCCTTCTTCATTGAATTCGTATAATACCTTGTCAATCCTGTCTTCTTCAATAGTAGCACTATGATTTTCTCCTGCTACATAGTTAAATATTTCTAAATTGTTTTTTGTTTGCTTAAATTCAATTGATTCTTCTCCTTTTTCTTTCCATTCCTGCCAAGTTTCTGTCAAGTCATTGATTTTTTGTAATTCTTCCGATAATTCGCTTTCATCTGTCACCTTTTGATAGATTCCTTCTGTTGTCTTGGCAATTTCAATTAATTGATTCTCCGCCTTGCTATCGGCACCAAAACCGATAACATTAATAATCGGTGAAATATTGGAATTATACAGATCCTTTGCCGCCGTAACCGGGTCATCATCACATGTTGAAACACCATCACTTACTAAATAAACAATATTTGTATTATTAGCACCATCAAATGGAGCTAAATCTTTCTGTGCTTCACGGATTGCCAATTCAATCGGCGTCCAACCTGCCGGTGCAAATTTATCCAGTGCACCGTTAAATGCACCTTCATCATAAGGAGAGATTGGATAGACAAGCTCGCTGCTGCTGCAGGAAAGCTGTTTATCTGCATCCGAACCAGTTCCTTCCTGACCGTAAACACGAATCCCTACTTTTGCTTCTGGAGGAAGCTGTTGTACAAAGTTTCTGATGGAGTCTTTCGCTGCTTCCATCCTTGTTTTATTGCCAATTTGAAAGGCCATACTTCCAGATGCATCTAAGATGATGACGACATTTAAATTTGCTTTAAATTGATACCTTGTGTCTTCCATTTCCGGATCACCAATTGCCTGAAAACGGATCTGATTGATTGTTTCTTCCGGGCCGTAAAATTTATTTTGTACTTTTTTAATAATTCGCGGTAAAAGTAGTCCATTTCTTTTTGCGAAGGTGATGCAGAAATTTCCGGTAAGTCAGCAAACATTTCTAAAATTTTCTCTTCATCTTGAAAGGGAAATTCAGCATTTGCATATTCTCCAACAGGAAGCTCTGCCAGTTCTTGATACGTACTTGGTAAAGGTTCTACCTCTAAATCTGCATTTTCATTATTATTATTGGTTTTATTGGTATCCCCTTTCGCTTGTTCACTTGTCTTTTCCTTTGTACTTTCGGCATTTTGTTTGATCTCTTGGCTGCAAGCAGCCATTATGGTAATAAAAAGCAAAAGACAAATATAAAAAATTAGTTGCTTGTGTAAATTCATTTTTTACCACCTAATCAACAAATGAACTGCTTGAATATAATAAGACTTTTGTTTTTTTACCATCTTTCCAGACAGTAATTACTGCCTGGAATCTATTACTATTGTCCGCCACTATTCTGTTGATATTTTTGCTCTAGCATGTCAATTGCTTCCTTATATCCTTGTTCATTTAAAATATTTAGTTCTTCTCTAAATTTACCAATTTCTGAATTAATCCACTTATGATACTTGTTATTTATCTTTATTAAATATTGAAGGGAATCTTGTGATAATCTCCCGTTCTCTTCCAACGTATACAAGATATTTTCTATTTCAAGTCTTTCAAATCCTGCATTATAACTTTGCACTGAAATGTAATCAAATATCTTTAATTTATTTTGTGTTTTATTATACTCAATCGACTGATATCCATTTTCTTTCCATTCCTGCCAAGTATCCGTCAAGTCATTGATTTTTTGTAGTTCATTCGATAATTCGCTTTCATCTGTTACCTTTTGATAGATTCCTTCTGTTGTCTTGGCAATTTCAATTAGTTGATTCTCCGCCTTGCTATCGGCACCAAAGCCGATAACATTAACAATTGGTGAAATGTTTGAGTTATACAGATCCTTTGCCGCCGTGACAGGGTCATCATCACATGTTGAAACCCCATCACTTACTAAATAAACAATATTTGTATTATTGGCACCTTCAAATGAAGCTAAATCTTTCTGTGCTTCACGGATTGCCAATTCAATCGGCGTCCAACCTGCCGGTGCAAATTTATCCAGTGCTCCGTTAAATGCACCTTCATCATAAGGAGAGATTGGATAGACAAGCTCACTGCTGCTGCAGGAAAGTTGTTTATCCGCATCAGAGCCGGTACCTTCCTGACCGTAAACACGAATCCCTACTTTTGCTTCTGGAGGAAGCTGTTTCACAAAGTTTCTGATGGAGTCTTTCGCTGCCTCCATCCTTGTTTTATTGCCAATTTGAAAGGCCATACTTCCAGATGCATCTAAGATGATGACAACATTTAGATTTTCTTTAAATTGATACCGTGTGTCTTCCATTTCCGGATCGCCAATTGCTTGAAAACGAAGCTGGTTTATTGTTTCTTCAGGACCGTTAAATTTCTTCTGCACCTTTTTTAACAATTCACGATAAAAATAATCCATTTCTGTTTGAGAGGGATTATTTTCAATATCAGGTAGGTCTGCAAATATTTTAAGAACTTCGCTCTCTGTCTCATCGGTTACTGCAATTCCAGCATGCTCACCGACTGGGAGTTCGGCAAGTTCCTGATACGTATTTGGGAGGGGCTTTACCACAATTTTTGAAACAGCATCATTTTCTTTCTCGTGATTTTTTTTAGTATTTTCCTCTTCCTTATTCACATCACTGGTTGTCTCTTCAATTTGCTTATCTTGAGTCTTATCCTGCGTATTTTGATTGTCATCCTGGCTGCATGCAGACAGGGATATTCCCAGCAGTAGGACACACAGAATGCTCTTTACGCGAAAATTCATTTTACCACCTAACCTATTTGAGTTATTCAGGTGTTCCAACCAAATTCTGAATTTGAGTAAGTATATTAGAAATAATATTTTGAATCGAGGTTTCTGAACCTTTTAACACCTGGGAAAGGATACCTAAAACAAAGATCAACAATGCTGCCAAGCCAAGCCATTCTAATGATTGTGCCCCTTCCTCATTTTTCACTGGATTTGACAGTTTTACCCACAACATAATTAACATCTTTTTCATTTTCATTTCTCCTTTTTATATAATTTTATTCATTCTATTACATAAAAACTGTGAGATAATATTAAATCAAAAACCTGAGTCTGTTTCTTGTGCATATAACGGTTATTCAATTCAATAAATATCAGTTAACCACCACCTTTAATGGAAATTCAAGAATTTAAACAATTAGTTGTGGAACAATTCTTCACCAAGTACTTTCGTTAAAATAGTTTTACTTAAAGATATCAAACAAGCCACTGTTACTGGAAAACATATTGATAATCATTAATCCCCCTATTAAAATCATTGATGCCGGCATAACGAGAAACGTTGTGACGAGCGTGATCTTTGGCGAAGCCTTAGCGGCTTTTTCCTTTACCTTTTCTTTCTTAATTTTGCGCATTTCCACTGCTTGCTGCTTAAAGGTGCGAGAAATCGGGACACCGAGACGTTCCCCTTGAATGAGCGATTTAATCAGCATTTGAATTTCTTTGCCGTCATTACGGCTCAATAACGCTTCATACGCTTCGGCTCTTGGTACGCCAATATCTGTTTCCTGGATAAACCGGGAAAATTCCTCTTTTACCGGTCCTTCAAAATACGGCACGATATCGCGCAGCGCCTGGTCGAGGCCGACGCCTGCCTGCAGTGTAACACTCATCGTATCGAGGAAATCAGGTAATTGATACGATAATTCTTCCTGACGCACCTTTGCCTTCTTTTTCATCCACAGAATCGTGGCAAAATATCCGGCTAGCGGATAGATAATCACAAAAATTTGAGATAACGGAAGGCGCAATATCAAGCCTATACCGCCAATGATAAGTCCAATAAGTCCATTGAACATTTTCAAGCCTTGAAAGCGCGGAACTGTCAGTTGGTATGGATTGCCCGCTTGCTGCAGCATCTTCTTTACATCTTCATTTTCACTGAAAAAATTAATTCTTTGCCCGATATCGGCAAAATCATCGGCAAATTGAAAAGCCTTGGCTATGATTTTTTCTCTTCTGGTCAGCCTTCTTGTAAACTGATTGTGAGTCACATTTTCTTTTATTTCTTCTTTTAAAATTTCTTTTTCATGAAAAAATCTTGAAAAACTTTTTAATGAAACAGCTAAAAACAGAAGACTTATGACGACCGTCATAACAATGAATCCATCCATACGCTTACACCCTTATGTTTGTAATCTTTCTAACGATGAAAAAGGTTGCGACAATCCCCAATAAGAAGAAACCAAGCAAAACTAATCCTATTAGAGAGAATAAAGGATCAAGAAAACCGTCAATTACTGTATTCATCATCAGCACAAGAAAAATCGGGATGACCGGCACAATATAAGATACGTAGCGCTGTTCTGCCGTCATTGTTTTAATTTCCTGCTTCATGATTTGCCTTTCATCCATTGTCTGCCCCATTTCATCAAGCACTGCATAGAGATTGCCGCCTGCTTTTTTCTGAATTAACAGTGTCGCGACAAATAGCTGAAACTCACGGTTGGCAACTCTTTTTTCCATTTCTTTCAATGCTGTGTCTATTTCCACACCTAGCGATATTTCATTAGCTAATCGTTTAAATTCATTTTTCGCCGGATAGGCTATTTCCTGGGCAAGTAAATTAATTCCTTGCGTGAGTGTCATTCCGGTTCTCGTAGCATTTGCCAACGTGCGGCAGATTTCCGGAAGCTGCTCAATCAAGCGCTGCTTCATCTTATTTTTTCTCAGCAGAAAAAGCAGCCTTTTGCCCCCTTCCAAAAGCAGAAGTGCGACAAAAATATTTATTGGAAAACCAATACTAAAGAAATTTTGTAAAACGATGATGATTCCCATGAATCCAACAATCAAGGCACCGACATATTCTGAAGCAGTAAAAGGCAAGCTTGCTTTTTTTAACTTTTCTTCAATCGGCTTTGCCATCTCGGTTTGATCGAATTTATCGCCAATCAAAACAATAAAGCTTTTTCGCTTTTCCCCATCGTTATAAAAATCATTTACATCCTTGCGCCATTCTTTTTTTTCCTTCCGATAATCCAGATATAAATATCCTGATACAATGAATAAAAATCCGGCAATCGTCGTAATCAAAAACACAACCATCTTTCTCCACCTCCTGTTCTGCAAATATAATCTTCTAAGCTCTTTCTTTTTCCATCATCAGCGTATGACTTGGTGTAAAAGCATGTTTCGAAATATTAATGCCAAACGTTTTAAGTCTTTCCAGGCATTGCGGAATATTACCAGTTGGTGTGAAATAGCCTTTAATCGTTCCGTCTGCCTCCATGCCAATGCGCTTAAATTGATAGATCTCCTTTACTTCATACGTTCCGTCTTGATGCTTTTGTACTTCGGAAATAGAGACAATTTTTCTTGTACCGTCGGTTAACCTTGTTGCCTGAATGATAATGTCAAGCGCTCCGACAATATATTCACGGATAATATGGCTAGGCAGGTCTACTCCTGACATCGTTACCATCGCCTCTACCCTGCGCAGGGCATCATCCGCTGAATTGGCATGGACGGTTGTTAATGACCCTTCATGACCGGTATTCATCGCCTGAAGCATATCAAAAGCTTCACCGCTGCGGACTTCGCCGACGATAATCCGATCCGGCCGCATCCGCAGCGCATTCCGGACGAGCTGGCGGATGGTAATTTCCCCCCTGCCCTCTACATTGGCCGGTCTTCCTTCAAGACCGACAACATTCGGTCTGTCCAGCCGCAGCTCCGCTGAGTCTTCTATCGTAATGACACGTTCCCCATTAGGAATATTTCCGGCAAGTACGTTTAATATCGTTGTTTTCCCGCTGCCGGTTCCTCCGGATATTAATGTATTTAATTTTGCTTTTACGACCCCTTCGAGAAATTCGGCCATTGCAGAATTAAGCGTATGAAATTGCAGTAGATCCTCCACTTTAAAAGGCTCCTTGCGGAACTTCCGGATCGAAACAAGCGTGCCATTTAAACTGACAGGGGAGATAACTGCATTCACCCGGCTGCCGTCCGGCAATCTTGCATCCACCATCGGCGAGCTTTCATCGATTCTTCTGCCCAGCGGAGCGACGATACGGTCGACAATATGGCGGACATGCTCATCATTACGGAATTTGATTTCTGTTTTGTCGAGCTTCCCTAAACGCTCAACATAAACCTCGTTCCAGCCGTTAATTAAAATTTCTGTTACCGAATCATCATTAATGAGCGGCTCCAGCGGCCCGTATCCGACAGATTCGTCCAGAATTCGCGTGATGAGGATTTCTTTATCATGCCGGGAAATAATCACTTTTTCTTCCGACATAAATTGGCTGACATATTGTTCAATCCGCAGCCGCATTTCTCCCTGGGACAGCCTTGTTAAATCCTCTAAATTCGTATCTCGCAATAATCTCGCCTTGTAATGCTCGACTAATTCATCGACGAATTTATTTTCGTACTGATAAGATGCCTTTTTTCCCGACTGTTCGATTTTTTCTTTCCGTTTATTAAAAAGTGATGCCATTGCAAATCCCCCATTATCAAAGAAAATTCACCTTCCAGCGAGCCAGTCTTGCATTTCAATCTATATAAGTCCGCATCCGCCGGCTTCGTTCAACCAGACATTTTTTTCTTATTTCAACTAAACAATGCCCTCTGGTTGAAAGATGAAGGTGAGTCACCTCAGCCATTCTTCTCATGCAGGTACGAAAACGCCCATTTACGGACATCCTTGGCAAACGGGATTAGTCTTTTATCCTTCACTTCTTTTCGAACAGGCTCCCCTTTATTGATATAAGGCTGCAAACCTTTATTATCCGAGTAAATCACCGCTGTTATTGGGAAGTTTAAAACGTCTTTCAAGTCTTTCTCACTTATTTCATTTTCTTTTCCGGCTTTATTTAGTAATACAGATGTTTTCGAAGGCAATTCAATGCCTAGCCTGACGGCGATATTCTCAAAATGCTTTAATACAGTCAGGGATGCCGTTGTCGGTGTTAATACATAATAAATATGATCGGATTCCTCCAATGCAGTCACAACGTGAAGATTAATATATGCCGGAATATCGACAATCACAAAATCAAAGCTTCTTCTGCAGGTTCTAAGCAGTTTGGCAATAAACTCTTCCGTAATCTTTTCCGCCACCTCCGCATCACACGGACTGATCAAAACCTCCAGTCTCGACGGATGAAGCTTTTGCGAGACATTGCGGATATGGTTTTCATTTAATTCATCAATAACCGGAGCCAAATCGGCAATGGAACGATTTGATTGAATGGATAGCATTGTTTCAATTCCGCCAAGTTGAAAATTTAAATCTAATAACAACACTTCAGCATTGGTTTCCAGTTTCAATGTTTGCGCAAATGTAGCAGCAAGGATCGACTTGCCTACTCCTCCGTTTCCGCTGTAGAAAGTAATAATTTCCCCTCTGCCACTGCGTAAAGTCACTGATGTATCCTGTTGTTTGTTTTTTTGTGCCTCATAGTTTTTATATATTGTCGGAAACCGGCTGATAAAGGTGCCGATTTCGTCCGGATAAACAAAGAATTCCGCGGTACCTGCTTTCGTAACACTTCTTAATAAATTAAAATCAGCTGCTTTAGCAATAAATATAACGAGCGTTCCAGGATTAACCCTTTTAATGTGGTCAATAATCTCCACTTCGGTATCTGACTGCGGCTGTACAAAAATTACAATATCCTGAACATTGCGATTGATCTCTCTTATCACATCCTCCGGATCGATCAATTGCAGCTGATAATTT
Organism: Bacillaceae bacterium Marseille-Q3522; assembly: GCA_017898095.1. GTDB lineage: Bacteria > Bacillota > Bacilli > Bacillales > Cytobacillaceae > JAGKQJ01. The sequence goes on from JAGKQJ010000086.1 coordinate 13,558, forward strand.
TCCGCTAATGCGTTCTGAATTGGATGATGGACTGTTTCATCATCGCTTACCAATAAAATTCGTAATGCATCTTCCATTGTCATCCCGCCTACTTGTATTCATTCTTCTTTCTGTCTTTATTGATTTCCATTATTTTCTGTATTTTGTTCTGTCTGCCCTGTTTGATTCTCTGTATTTTGTGATCCATTGCTTTCTGCGTTATTTCCGGCATTTTGCGTTTCACTGTTTTCTGCTTCTTCCCCGCTATCAGTCTCCTCCGTCTCTGGTGGAGCTGTCATTTCGTCCTTTCCGACATTTGCCTTTAAGACGCGGATATGGTCAGCGTAGTTTTGCATGTGAATTAACTGAGGTGCATCATCCTTATTTACTTCAAGGGCAACACCGGCAAAATTCTCCGCATCTCCCTGTGAATAGGCTACAGGAACATCCGACATAAAGACTTCCGTTTTTGTTTCTTCGCCTTCACTGGTTGAAACAATAATATCGACCCGGTCCAGAGCTTCTATCACCTGATCAAATTGTACTTTGTCTGAAGAATATAGTGCTACAAGCCTGTTGTTTTCCTCTAATGTATTCGAATAAGGCTTTAGCATTTTCATTGTGATGATATCCCCTTTGGAAGCGGGAACAACAAGTACACTCCCGATAATGTCCTCCGCTTTTGTCACATGTGCCGGATTGACAAATTTATTTGGGATTTCCGTTGTCGTAATTTGACCTTCTTCAATTAATGTCCGCGCCGGAATATCTCCGTTTGCTATGTAAATTTCCGTCATGCCCCCGAGCTCGGCATTCAATTCGCGCACTTTTTGTAACACTAAATAACCGGCTATCAGGGCAAAAATAAATGCAAGTATTAAAAAAATCGTTGCACGCTTTTTTGATTCCAACATTCGTTTCTGTCTCTCCTAAAATATGAAATTTTTAAACGATTTCAATTAATCCTGTAAAAATACAAAACTCTGAATCCACCCTTTTATTACCCAACTCCCAGCCTGATTAGCAATGAAAATTATTTCTGCCAAAAAAACTCAATACATTTGAACACAGCTGTTTTTATTATTATCTACCAGTTCACTTAACTGTCAAATTCTTTATTGAGAACGCTTCAAAATTATTGTTGCTTTTTTCCTATTTTAAAAAAACGATTGCAAACTTTTTTGTAACTTAAGTCCCTGATACAACAAGAAATATATGTAATTAATGAGTTTTCAATGTTAATTTTATTGTTAATAATGTTACAAATGTAAAATTTCATAGAACTTATTACTTATTTTTACCATGCCTTTCCTTTCCTCATTATTATCTCTATATTTCTCCTTAAATATTGATTATTTGTTAAATAATTAATTCATGAACAAATAATTACACACGCAGAACACGTGACAAAAATCACCGTATATCTTTTTCACAAGCTGAATGAATGCGTTTTCTTCCAATGAAACTTTTCTTCCAAGATGAAAAGGAGAAATTTCCTAATTGAACTAAAGGGTTAATTT
>JAGKQJ010000087.1 GCA_017898095.1 Bacillaceae bacterium Marseille-Q3522
ACATTAGACAATTCACAAAAAAGCCGTAATTTACTGATAATTGCAAAAATATATCGTTAGATAATCTTACAAATTCACAGACATGTTTGCATTCCCTCTATATAATTCAAAACAAAAGTGAGCTCCTTTTTGAAATGTAATTCCATAAAAGTAAAGGGAAGGGGGTTGGGTGTACATATTTTTGCTGGTAAGCAGTTTATTTTGCTAAAATAGGGGGTTATTATGTTGTCAAAAAAAATCATTGCTCTTTTTATGACTGTAATCGTTGTAGTAGGAGTAATAAGTGGTTGCGGATCTGCAAATAGTTCCGGTTCCGGAGACTTAGAAGTAATAAAAATTGCTACACAAACACCGCTTTCCGGCGGAAGTGCTACTTTAGGAGAGGCAATAAAGCTTGGTGCCCAATTGGCAATTGAAGAAAAGAAAGCCGAATTCGCGGAAAAAGGTTTTGATTTACAATTAGTTCCTTATGATGATCAGGCTGATCCAAAAAAAGGTGTTTCTAATGCCCAGTCCATTGCATCTGATGAACAAATTCTTGGTGTTATTGGCCATTTGAATTCCGGAGTTGCAATTCCGGCGTCCGAAGTATATCAAAACTATTCTATTCCAATGGTTTCCCCGGCAAATACAGCTGTAGAAATGACAGATCGCCCTGGAATGACAGTGGTAAATAGAATATGTGCACGCGATGATTTTCAAGGACCTGCTGGTGCAGAATTTGCAGTAAATACGTTAAATGCCACGAAAATATTTATTATTCAGGATAAAACTGCTTATGGTTCCGGTCTTGCGGAAGCATTCAGAGATGCCGCCGAGGAACTGGGAGCAGAAATCGTTGGTTATGAAGGAATTACTGTTGGTGAAAAAGATTTTAACGGAGTATTAAGTCAGGCAGTGTCCAAAGATCCGGATTTAATCTACTTTGGAGGAATTTACACAGAAGGCGGCTTAATTATTAAACAAGCCCGGGAAAAGGGATTGGATATCCCAATTATGGGAGGAGACGGTTTAGATTCTTCTTCAACTGTTGAAATTGCCGGTGACGCAGTGAAAAATGTATTTATCACTTCCGCTGCCGGAGAAACAACGAAAACAGAAGCAGGGAAAAAATTTGCTGATAATTATAAAGCTGAATTTAATAAAAATATTGAATCCTATTCTGCATATGGCTACGATAGCGCCGGAGTTTACCTGCAGGGACTTGCGGATGCAATTGAAGCAAATGAAGGGAAACTTCCAACCCGGGAACAAGTTTCAGAAGCTGTCCGGGCAATCAAAGATTATCAGGGAATTGTCACAAATGTAAGCTTTGATGAGAAAGGTGACAATGAATATGCAAAAATATTTATCTACGAATTTGCAGATGTTGCCTATCCGGGTTCACTTGTGGAAGAAATTGAGAATAAATAGAACATAAATTTTATTGGCTACAGGGCGTCCTCGGGACGGTTCATTTTTCCGGAGATGCTCTTTTGCCCTTCTTTTTTAAAAAATAGTGCAAAAACGGGGGAACATATGCTATCACAAATCTTACAAACTTTACCGCAAGTTCTTGTTGACGGACTCACTTTAGGAGTGGTATATGCCATTATTGCTCTCGGATATACAATGGTATACGGGATACTGGAATTAATAAATTTTGCCCATGGAGAAATCTTTATGTCAGGTGCATTTATTGGTACAAGCATCTTGTTTATTTTCTCAGGGATGGGCTGGATTTCTGTCATGCCGGGTATTCTTGTTCTTATTATCCTTTTAATCGCAGCGGGCATTATTACCGGATTGATGGGGGTTGGGATTGAAAGAGTAGCATACAGGCCGTTGCGGAAATCTCCAAAGCTGATCGCATTAATTACAGCAATCGGTATTTCGTTTTTACTGCAGGATATTGTCCGCTTTATAACGGAACTGAAAAATGGAAATTACATTGTTACAGCTCCAGGCTTATTTAACGATACGATTAAATTAAATCTTTCATCTGTTATCCCACCATTAAATAATGTAACTTTTAAAAGCTCATTTATCGTCGTCTTGGTTATTGCGATTATACTGATGATTGCTTTGGATATTTTTGTGAACCGCACAAAATGGGGAATGGCAATGCGTGCTGTTGCACAGGATCAGGAAACAGCGGCACTAATGTCAATCAACGTCAATAAAGTGATATCTGTAACCTTTTTTATCGGATCTGCGCTAGGCGGTGCAACCGGTGTTTTATTTGCGATCCAGTATGGAACGATTGATCCCTATATCGGCTTTATCCTCGGTTTAAAAGCATTTACGGCAGCTGTTTTAGGAGGAATCGGGAACATTCGCGGGGCGATGGTAGGCGGAATCCTTCTTGGGCTTCTTGAAATGTTTGCAGCTGCAAATCTTTCCAATCTTACCGGTGGTGCATTCGGGGCTGAATATAAAGACGTATTTGCATTTATTATTTTGATTATGGTACTCATTTTTAAACCAGAAGGCTTATTTGGAAAAGCCGTTGCTGAGAAAGTGTAGGTGTGAAAAATGAGAAAATTAATAACAACTATTTCTGAACATAAAATGGCACAATTAAGTTTATTCATTGCTTATGTATTTTTTACAGGTTTAAGCCTGTATTTAGCACAAAAATCTGTTATCTCCTTTCTATTATTATTATTTTCATTATTGATATTATATTATCTGAAACTGGGCAATAAAACGAAGTGGATAATTGGTCTTGTTATTCTTGTTATTGTGCTTCCTTTTTCAGCCAGTCATGGTCCTTCTTATCAGTCGTATATGGATGTTGCTTCCTTTGTGGGTATCTATGTTGCAATGGCATTAGGTCTCAATATCGTTGTCGGTTTTGCCGGCCTTCTTGATTTGGGCTTTGTAGCCTTTTTTGCCGTTGGTGCCTATACATATGGTATTTTTGCCACTGCTCAGGCAGCAAATTTTATGCCGTTCGGGCAATATCCGCTTTCCGGGGAAAGCTTTTGGATATTCATTTTACTTGGCTGCTTCACAGCGGCGATTTTTGGTATTTTACTCGGGATACCGGTTTTGCGTGTGAAGGGCGATTATCTTGCTATCGTTACTTTAGGATTTGGCGAGATCATCCGCATTGTATTTAATAATCTTGACAAACCCGTAAACATTACAAATGGTTCTATGGGACTTACATCGATTAACCCGCCGACAATTTTTGGAATTGACTTGATGTTTCCCAACCAATTTTATTTTGTAGTGCTGGGGATCTTTTTAATTGTTATTTATACTGTGAATAAATTGGAACACTCGAAAATGGGGCGTGCTTGGAAGGCGGTCAGAGAAAATGAAATTGCCGCTCAGGCAATGGGGGTACCGCTCGTAAGAACGAAGCTTGCCGCTTTTGCCATTGGCGCATCTTTTTCCGGGATGATGGGTGTTGTATTCGCGGCAAAACAAATGTTTGTTGATACGACCAGTTTTACACTTTTGGAGTCTATTACTATTTTAGTGATGGTACTGCTGGGAGGAATGGGCAGCGTTCCAGGTGTTATTTTAGGGGCTGCCGTTGTAACAATTTTAAACTTGCAAGTACTAACAGAACTATCCAATTGGCTCAATCAATTAAGCATCAATGGTATTATTACGATTCCGGAAGCGTTGTCTCCTGCAAAAATGCAGCGTCTTATATTTGGAGCTTTACTTATTTTGTTTGCTTTATACCGTCCGAAAGGTTTAATTCCGGCAAAAAATAAACCATATGATATCGAGAAGCTAAAAGCATGAAGGGAGTCCTGAGGTAAATGTTGTTCCGGTTACAGAGGATAAGAAAGCTTAAAGGAGCTGAGTTCAGATGGGAATATTGGAAGTGACAAATCTAACGAAAAAATTTGGCGAGCTTTATGCGACTAATAATATTAATATGAACATTATGGAAAAGTCGATTACAGCTGTCATCGGTCCCAATGGAGCAGGTAAAACAACTTTTTTTAATATGATTACCGGTGTTTATAAACCTACATCGGGACAAATCTTCCTTAACGGACAACCCATTTCCGGATTAAAGCCTCATCTCGTTACGAAACAGGGGATCGCACGTACTTTTCAAAATATTCGTCTTTTTTCTGCACTTACTGTATTAGATAATGTGCTTATTGGTATGCATCATCATTTAAAAAGCAGCTGGATCGGGACGTTACTGCAAATGCCCGGAACAAAAAATGCCGAAGAGAAAGCGCAGCGCGAAGCCTATAAACTGTTAAAATATGTTGGACTGGCTGAGTTGGTGAACGAGAGTGCCGGAAATTTGGCATATGGGCAGCAAAGACGATTAGAAATTGCCCGGGCAATTGCAACAAAGCCAAAAATATTGCTGCTGGACGAGCCTGCTGCAGGAATGAATCCGAAAGAGACGAAAGATTTAACGAACCTGATTCATCATATGCGTGCAGAATTAGACATAACGATTATTCTCATTGAGCATGATATGAGACTTGTGATGGAGATCTCTGATTATATTTTTGTCCTCGATCATGGCGAAGAGATTGCATCAGGAAAACCGGATGAAATTAAGAATAATCCGCGGGTTATCGAGGCTTATTTGGGGAAAGGGGCAGTTTCAACTGCGTAAGACGGCCATGGAAGGGAGAGATGGATGATGCGTACACTGGAATTAAAAAGTGTTGAAGCATTTTATGGAGGGATTCAAGCTTTAAAAGGAATTGATTTCTATGTTGAGAAAGGAGAAGTTGTGACGTTAATTGGCAGTAATGGAGCCGGTAAATCAACGACTTTGAAAGCAATTAGCGGACAGGTTGCAGTGAAAAAGGGATCGATTTATTATCAAGACAAGGACATAACAAAAAAAACCGCCCATGAAACATCATTATTAGGAATTGCACATGTACCAGAAGGAAGGCGTATTTTTCCGCGCTTAACTGTAAGAGAAAATTTACTAATTGGCGGGTTTGCCGTAAAAGATAAAAAAATTGTTGCAGAAAGAATGGAAAGAGTTTTTCAATATTTTCCAAGATTGAAAGAAAGGCTTGAACAAAAAGGCGGAACAATGAGCGGTGGCGAACAGCAAATGTTGTCCATCGGCCGGGCATTAATGATGAAACCTGAGGTATTAATGCTGGATGAGCCGTCAATGGGGCTGGCGCCAATTATTGTTGAACAAATTTTTGAAATAATTAAAGAATTAAATAAAGAGGGGATAACGATTTTATTAGTGGAGCAAAACGCTTTCCAGGCTTTGCAAATTGCAAACCGCGGCTATGTGATTCAAACTGGAGTGATTGTTTTGGAAGGAACAGGGAATGAATTAATGAAAAATCAGCAGGTACAAGAAGCTTATTTGGCATAATAGATAATGAAGTCCCATCAATGGAAGGATTGTATTGTGCCATTGATGGGCTTTGTTATAAAAATGAGGATTCGTTTGTCTCTTCAGAAAACATATAATTGAGTGTAAGGAATTCATATGAGTGGAAGTAAAAAAGAGCCGAGATTCTAATTGAACAAAAGATAATTTTTATTTTTTTTTGCATTTTTATTTTAAAAAAAAAATTTCTGATTTTCATTTCCCGGTTCCCCCGCCTCTAAAGCATGAAGTATTAATTCGATCCATTCCTGATCTAAATTTTTGAACGCCAATTTGTCACTCACGCTTTGCCCCCCTTTTATTATTTAAAATTCTCCCAATTCCATTATGAATAAATTATCAAGGTTATGGAAGAGAAAAGAATCTTAAATTTTGTTAAAGAAGTTAAAGAAAAGTTAAAGCTTTAGTCTTAAAGGCGTAAAGCTCTCCTCTAAGCGAAAAATTGGGATTAGTTTCATCAGTCTTGTTTGCTAAAAACAAGCTCGCTTGTTTATCGCAGATTAAGGGGCAGAAGTTTCACTTTATATGGTTGACCATTTTACTCCGATTATACATAATAATGTTTCGCCACTTCCATTGCCACATCCAATGGAAGTCTACCTACGTGATAACTGTACTGCCTCGACCTTTTTGATTCTAATTCAATCCATTTTTTTGTACATGCACTTCAGAAAAAATAATTGACTATGCCCAGATTATTTTGATAATATCTTATCAGTAGGAAAAAAATAATAACGTGTTGACTAGGAGGAGCCTGCCATCAGCGGGCTCTTTTTGTCTTTATCGCAGATTAAGGGGCAGTAATACCCCCGCCTCAAAAATAGAGGTGAAACCAATCATTTTAGGCGGGGGATAAACTGCCCCTAAAAGCCCGATTGGTGAGATAAGGTTTTTCTTAGGGCTTCAGCCCTTAGAAAAATCAATCGGGCTTTGCGCGACTAACCATAAGTGGGGGATGAAGGCCGACTAAAGGCTTAGGCGTCCTGTTGCAACGTCGGCACTAGTACGTCCTGTACGTCGAAAAACCCCCACTGATGGAAGTTTTACTTTATTTACTGTTTAAAAGGGGGAAGGATTATAATTATGGAGCTTTTTATCCAATTGGCGATTATCATCATTTGTACGAAATTTGCAGGTGATATTTCCGTTCGCCTTGGCCAACCATCCGTGTTAGGGAAATTAATCATCGGTGTCATTATTGGTCCGGCGCTATTAGGTTGGATTGACAATGGGGAAGTCATTGAGGCTTTAAGTCATTTAGGTGTGTTGTTTTTAATGTTTATTGCCGGATTAGAGACAGATCTAAATGAATTAAACAAAAATCGCAATGCATCGATTGCTGCCGCAGTTGGCGGTGTGATTTTACCATTATTAGGAGGATATTTTGCAGGATTGGCCTTCGGCTTTGAAATCAATGATGCATTATTCCTCGGCCTCCTGTTGTCCGCAACCTCTGTCAGCATCTCTGTGCAGACTTTTAAAGATATGGGACAATTAAACAGCAGAGAAAGTACCACCGTACTTGGTGCTGCAATATTAGATGATATACTTGTGGTTGTTGCGTTAGCTTTTATGATGAGCTTTTTCTCAGGAGAAGCGGTAAGCATTAGTTCTGTAATTGGGAAAAAACTGATCTTTTTTGCAATTATTATTTTGCTTGCCTGGAAAGTCATTCCTTTTGTGATGAAAAAGTTAGCGGCACTAAAAATAACAGAACCTGTTATGAGCGTTGCCGTCGTTTTTTGCCTGCTCTTCGCATATATAGCGGAGTACTTTGGTGTTGCGGGTATAATCGGTTCGTTTGCTGCCGGGATTGGAATATCGCAGACAGACTTTAAAAAAGAAGTGGAAAGGAAGATAGAGCCAATTGCTTATACACTTTTTGTGCCGGTTTTCTTTGTTAGCATCGGCCTTTCTGTTTCCTTTGAAGGTATTGGAATCGAGCAAATAATCTTAATCGTCGTATTATCCATTATTGCGATTTTAACAAAATGGATCGGATCCGGTTTTGGAGCCCGTATGACAGGCTTTAACACTTTATCTTCATTGACAATTGGTGCCGGGATGGTTTCACGTGGTGAAGTTGCGCTTATTCTAGCTTCATTAGGATTAAGCAGCGGTTTATTAGCAGAACAATACTTTACTGCAATTATTATTGTAGTTATCGTTACCACAATTTTTTCTCCGCCATTGTTAAAATTTATGATCACGAAAAAAGCAAGTTCACAAAAGAGTGCATCATAAGATAGGGGATATTTAAAAAATAGAAAAAGTTGATTTGGAGATTGCGTTTTAGCATTCATATGAATCAGCTTTTTTATCGCAGATTAAGGGGCAGTAATACCCCTGCCTCAAAATTGGAGGTGAAACCAATCAAGTTAGGCGGGGGATAAACTGCCCCTAAAAGCCCGATTGGTGAAATGAGGTTTTTCTTAGGGCTTCAGCCTTTAGAAAAATCAATCAGGCTATGCGTGACTAACCATCAGTGGGGGATGAGGGAAAACCCCTACTGATGGAAGTTTCACTTTATCGCAGAGTCTCCACTTGATTCCCAGGTATTTTAGCCTGCTGAAACGAGTTTAATTGGAATAAAAATGTAAATTTTCGGTCATAATGGTAACAGAAATGACATAAGGAGAAATTGTTGTATGACTGATCAAGCGAAAAATACGGCAAGATTCTATAAAGCATATTTAAGTACATTTGGTTTAACACAGTTGCAATTAAGAAATCCGTATATCATTGCGTGGTGGTCAGCAGCATTTCCCGGATTCGGTCATATGATTTTATCAAAATATTTGCGGGGATTTCTTTTTTTTATTTGGGAAGTTGTCATAAATATCAATTGTCATCTAAATTTGGCAATGGTGTATTCTTTTCAAGGAAAAATTGATATGGCAAAAGACGTTTTAAATACTTGATGGCTTTTAATTTACATTCCGGTTTATTTATTTGCAATTTGGGACAGTTATCGGGCGACTGTTGACATCAATAATATATATTACCTTGCAGACAGTAGGAATCGTTCTTTTTTACCGTTTAAAATGAATGCCTTTGAAATAAATTATTTAAGTAAAAGAAGTCCGATATTGTCCGGTACTTGGTCCTTACTAATGCCTGGATTAGGACAGCTTTATATCCACCGAATTTTTATGGCGATATTTATTTTTGTATGGTCGGTTATTTTTTTCTATTATTCGCATCTTCTTGAAGCGATTTCTTTTCTTTTTGTCGGAAAAATTGCCGAAGCAACAGCAGTTTTAAAGGAAGAGTGGCTGCTGTTTTTCCCTTCTGTTTATGGCTGTGTGTTTTATGATTGCTATTTACATACAGTGGAAAATAACAAGCTATATGAAAACGAACAGCGGGAATATTTAAAAACACATTTTCAAGATCCGGACTTCAACATTATTAAAGGAGATAAAATGCAATTATACTCTATTTTTGAATCCAATATCTATATAGAGAAAGCAATTATTATGCTGCAGAATGAAGGGATAGCAAAAACGGATATTTATGCAATGTCGCTTGAGGATGTTAAGAAAGAAAGACTGTTTTTCGATACACTGCACAACTCTGACGGTTATTCTATGTTTGATCTTGCGGCTGTGCTGGCAACAGTGTTTGCAGTCGTCAGCTCTTCCATTGGATTTATGCTAAAATGGGGGCCAATTTATTGGGGACTTATTGGAGCATTTGCAGGTTTAGTATTTGGTACACTTATAAAATTTTTCTATATCAAGCTAACGGGGAAAAAACTCCACAAAATAAGCAAGCGGAAACCGGCAATTCTTTTAATAATAAGATGCTCAGATAAAAAAGCGCAAATTGTACAATCGATCCTGATAAAAAATAACGCTCTCGGTATTGCAAAGATGAATAATTAGGTGTTCCGATTCACAATGAATTTAATCTTTTCCACGAATATCTATATTTAATAGGGTGAAGCTGCCCCGCTGGCAAGGAAAGCGTTAATATTTGCTCTTATCATAATGAATAAGGTTCTGTATAATAAAGGTATCAGAAAATGTCAGGGGTGAGCGATGTGCTTGAACTGTTGCCTTTAATGATTGAGCGTGTAGGAATCCTTATTATTGTTGCGTTCCTCCTTTCGAAGATGAAATCTTTCCGGAAAATTATACACAATGAACACGGGCTAAAGGAAAAATTAATTTTTATTATTATTTTTGGTACTTTTGGGATCATCAGCAATTATACCGGGGTGCAAATTGAAAACGGAATCATTTCTTCGCAGACCTGGCAGGCAAATGTGGAAGATGACAGTGCGATTGCCAATACAAGAATTATGGGAGTAGTAATAGGTGGTTTATTAGGAGGACCATTAGTTGGAATCGGATCCGGCTTGATGGCAGGCATCCATCGGATTTCATTGGGAGGTTTTACTGCTGTTTCCTGTGGGATCTCGACTATTTTTGCCGGTTTTATTACCGGCTATTTTGGCAAATTCATTCGCAATAAGGGAACATTAATGCTTTCATTAACGGTTGTGACCGGTCTGTTGATGGAATGTATTCAAATGGGTATTATTGTTGCGTTCTCGCGGCCGTATGGAGAGGCAATACATCTTGTTGAAGTCATTGCTGTTCCGATGATCGTCATAAACGGTTTTGGAACGTTAGTGTTTATGCTGATTATCCAATCGATTTTAACTGAGGAAGAGCGTACGAGAGCATTGGAAACTCACAAAGCTCTATATATTGCACAGCAAACATTGCCATATTTTCGCCAGGGCATTAATCCCCTATCATGCCGGAAAGTTGCGGAGATTATTTTGAAATGGACGAGTGCTGACGCCGTTTCGATTACCAATAAAAAAATTGTTCTCGCTCATATAGGAGCGGGGTCAGATCATCATATTCCGATGAAAAACTTGACTACCCGTTTATCAAAAAAAGTAATTGAGCAAGGCAGAATTATTAAAGCGACCACGCGTGCAGAAATTCAATGTGAGCATGAGAATTGTCCGCTGCAATCGGCAATTGTTCTCCCGCTCAAAGTTCATCATCAGACGGTTGGCACTTTAAAATTGTATTTTACGAAGGAGCGGAGATTAGACCAGGGAGAACAGGAGTTAGCAGAAGGGTTAAGTAAGTTATTTTCTTCGCAATTAGAAATTGCCGATATAGAAAGGCAAAGGAAACTGTTGAAAGATGCAGAAATTAAAGCGCTTCAGGCTCAAGTGCATCCTCATTTTCTATTTAACTCTATTAATACGATATCAAGTCTGATCCGGACAGATTCGGAAAAAGCAAGAATGCTTTTATTAAAGCTAAGTACATTTATTCGCAATAATTTACAAGGAGCAAGATTTTTACTGATCCCGCTTTCTAAAGAAATTGAACATGTTGAAGCCTTTTTATCTCTTGAACAGGCAAGGTTTCCGGATAAGTATGAAGTAATAATGAATATTGATCCGAAATTATTGTCGATTCAAATACCACCGTTTATCTTGCAGCCACTTGTAGAGAATGCATTCAGGCATGCTTTTTCAGGTAAGAAAAAGGGGACTGTATCCATTTGTGTTTTTTCAAAAAATCAAAGATTATTAATGGTAACTGAAGATAATGGGAACGGAATAACAAAGGAAAGGCTTGCTTTTTTAGGAAAACAAACCGTTGATTCAACAGAAGGAAATGGTACGGCTTTATGGAATATTAAGAAAAGAATTGAAGAACTATATGGACAGGAAGCTTCTTTTCAGATTACAAGTTTAAAAGATAAGGGAACAAAAATTTGTATTACACTTCCTATACAGGAAAAACACTGGAGTGAGGAAATTGAGAAAATTGAAAGTGTTTATCGTAGATGATGAGCCGATAGCCAGAGAGGAGCTAGCCTATTTGCTGCAAAGGACAAAAAAAGTGATAATCCAAGGAATGGCGGCAAATATGGAGGAAGCACTAGATTCGATGAAAATGGAAGAAGTAGATGTTATCTTTCTCGATATTCAGCTTGAGGAAGGAACAGGCATTGAAATTGCTGAAGAGCTCCGCCATTTTGACCATCATCCTGAGATTGTATTTGCGACTGCTTATGATGAATATGCATTGAAAGCTTTTGAGTTGGAGGCTATTGACTATATTTTAAAACCGTTTGAAGATCAACGGATACAACATACAGTTGAAAAACTGTTGAAGCATATTGAGCTTGTGGAGAGCAATGCGCATGAAGCAAATGCAACTTTGTCACCGTCACCGGAAATGACCGGGAAATTAGCGATTACTGTAAATGACAGGATTGTTCTCCTTTCGATTGATGATATACTTTATATCGAAACGGAGCAGGGAAAGACAATCATTACGACGGAAAAAAAGCGATATGAACTTGCAGAGCCGCTTACTACCCTGGAAAAAAAATTAGAAAACTCGGTAATCCGCAGAGTACATCGCTCTTATTTAGTAAATTTACAATGTATCGTTGAGATCCAGCCATGGTTTCATTCCACCTACAATTTAATTATGAAAGATGGAAAATCCCTTCCGGTAAGCAGAACCTATGCAAAGGAACTAAAAAAAATGATTGGATTTTAAAAAAGCAACGGTTGCTCAAAGGTTGGCCGTCTCCTCCTTCTGCTTCTTATTTGTTAACTCATATGTCATGAAATTTTCAGCCGTTGATTTTTGCATCTCAGCTAGAAATAGCTGCATTTTAAAATGAAAACGTTTTCTTAACGTTTTCATTGTGTATGATGAAGCTATAAAAGATGAAAGAGAGGCTGAAAAATCATGAACGCGGTTACAATTGTAATTGGTTCTATCTGTATTTTAATGATTGTCTACCGTTTATACGGGACATTTATGGCTGTTAAAGTGTTAAAACTTGATGATTCCAAGCCAACTCCGGCCCATGAACTGGACGACGGAAAAGACTATGTTCCAACAAACAAGTGGGTTACTTTTGGCCACCATTTTGCGGCAATTGCTGCAGCAGGACCGTTGGTTGGTCCGATATTAGCGGCACAATTTGGCTACTTGCCGGGATTAATATGGCTCTTAATAGGTGCCGTTATTGGTGGAGCGGTACATGATATGGTTGTTTTGTTTGCTTCGATGCGCAGAAAAGGCCAGTCGTTGTCAGAAGTGGCAAAGAAGGAACTTGGTCCGGTAGCTGGCTTTTGTACCGGATTAGCAATGCTATTTATCATCACTATCACGATGGCTGGTCTTTCAATGGTGGTTCTTTACGCATTGGAAGATAACCCTTGGGGTACGTTCTCCGTCGGGATTACGATTCCGATTGCCATGGGAGTTGGATTATATTACAAGAAGACAGGCAATTTAAAGCTTGCCACAACAGTTGGGTTTATCTTATTAATGTTGGGTGTCTTTTTTGGACCTTTCATACGAGATACGGCATTAGGTGATCTGTTAACATTTGATTCAAAGACATTGGCACTAATATTACCAATATATGCATTTTTTGCGGCAGCCTTGCCGGTTTGGTTGCTATTGCAACCGCGAGATTATTTAAGCAGTTTTATGAAGATCGGCGTCTTTATTGCGTTAATAATCGGCATTTTTGTCATTAATCCAAGTATTGAAATGCCCGCTTTTACAAAATTTATGGAAGGTGGAGGCCCGGTTATGGCCGGTCCCGTCTGGCCGTTTATTTCAATTACGATAGCCTGCGGCGCCATTTCCGGTTTCCACGCTTTTGTCGGATCAGGAACGACTCCGAAAATGGTTAACCGCTGGAGCGATATTAAAATTGTCGGTTTCGGGGCAATGCTTGTCGAATGTGTTGTCGGGATTATGGCGTTAATAGCGGCAACGGCGCTGCAGCCGGCAGACTATTTTGCGATCAACTCCGCGCCGGAAGTGTTCAAGACGTTAGGTATGCAAGTGGAACATCTTCCTGCTCTAAGCGAGGAAATCGGCCTAAGTCTTGAGGGGAGAACCGGTGGAGCGGTAACTCTTGCCGTCGGTATGGCATATATCTTTACGGCATTTCCTTGGTTTGAAAATTTAGCTTCATATTTCTTCCAATTTGTGATTATGTTTGAGGCCGTCTTCATTTTAACGGCGATCGATGCAGGCACCAGGGTTGCCCGCTATATTATCCAGGATTTCTTCGGAGATGTCTACAAACCGCTGAAACGTGTCGACTGGCTGCCAGGTAATATTTTTGCCAGTGCACTTGCCTGCTTTATGTGGGGGTACTTATTGTTCTCCGGAGATATCGGTTCGATCTGGGCACTTTTCGGAGTATCCAATCAATTAATGGCCTCCATCGGCCTGATTATCGGTGCAACGGTTATTTTAAAAATTGCCGACAAACGCTGGTATATGCTCACTTGTCTCATCCCATTAGCCTACTTGTTTGTAACTGTTATGTATGCCGGCTATTGGATGATCATGAATGTTTACCTGAATCCTGCAGCCATTGGATATAATATATTAAACGGAATCCTTTCCATCATCATGCTTATTTTAGGCATGGTTATCATGGTCTCAGCAATAAAAAAATGGATTACCCTATGGAAATCTTCAGACCTAAGAATAAACCCCGCCGCTTAAAAGAAAAGCGGAGGGCGCTCGTCCATCGGCGAAGGAATAAGACAGCTCTGTGTGAGATAAAGGAGAGTCGAAAAAGTGTACTTCTTTTTCGTTCTCGACTTATCGTAGACACAGAGATGGCTTATTCACAAGCCGATAGCGCCCGGAACTGGACAAAAAGAAAAGCGGAGGGCGCTCGTCCATCGGCGAAGGAATAAGACAGCTCTGTGTGAGATAAAGGAGAGTCGAAAAAGTGTACTTCTTTTTCGTTCTCGACTTATCGTAGACACAGAGATGGCTTATTCACAAGCCGATAGCGCCCGGAGCTGGACAAAAAGAAAAGCGGAGGGCGCTCGTCCATCGGCGAAGGAATAAGACAGCTCTGTGTGAGATAAAGGAGAGTCGAAAAAGTGTACTTCTTTTTCGTTCTCGACTTATCGTAGACACAGAGATGGCTTATTCACAAGCCGATAGCGCCCGGAGCTGGACAAAAAGAAAAGCGGAGGGCGCTTGCTTAAACCGATAGGATGTTGGAGCCATTTGAACCGAAGGCGCAGTTTGCCTTCGATTCAAATGGTGAAACAGCCGTACGGTTTAGCGCCCGGAGCCGGACAAAGAAAAGCGGAGGCGACTTGATTAGCCGCGACAAGCTTAAGACGAGCAACCATAAAGTCCGCTTTGTGACTTTATGGTTGCTCATCTTAAGTTCTCTCACTTCTAATTATGTTATATTTCGCATTTGAAAATTAATGAGCAAAAATTGTTTCTTGAAATAGGGTCACTTTTCCTTTGTGAAATCAATAATTCTTAATAGATTACCTGAGTAATAATATTTTCATCGTGGCGTTCCATCCTTAAAGCAATTTCAGATGATCAAATAACATATGAACAAGGGAAAAAATTAATTAAGTGGGTGTTTAAAAGGGAACTCGGCTAGAGTTCCCATTATCCAATCAAGAATTTAATCAATAATCACCGATTTGCTTTTTTCTCTATGTAACCCGCAGCATGATCTGCTCTTTTAAATTCTTTCTGATAAAGCACTTCCTGTGTACTTGAAAGTGTTCGTTTTGTTTTTTCCCGCCGTTTATTCTCCATAGTAAGGATCATCCTTTCAATTAAAAAGTAGATTTCTGTTTATTTTTTCCTTATTG
>JAGKQJ010000088.1 GCA_017898095.1 Bacillaceae bacterium Marseille-Q3522
ATTGTTATTACCCAACTGAAAATTCCCAATAGATTATATGAATATGCTATAAGATTTATTAAGCTTGTAAGAAGAAGAAAAAATGGTGTTAAGAAAACTTTAAAATCTTTTTTTGAACGGGTGTAAATAGAAAAAATTGTAATCAATAGTGTTAAAATAAAAACAATTGATAATAAAACTAGGTTCATAATAACCCTCCTCGTTTTTAATGAGGTTAACTCCTTTCTAACTCTCTGCAATCTGTTCAATTTCAAAAGTGTGTAATGTAAGTCATATCCTTGTAGTCAATACTACCTTAAACTTATGCATGTTGTCGATTGGCGGATATTTTGCACTTTTCATAGAAGGCAGCCCTTCATAAAAGGGACTGCCTTCATTTATAGATGCGATTCTAATTGCAAATTTATTTTCACCCATATTATGGATTCGCAATTGTGCCCATAAATAAAATTGTGTCTGTTTCTTCGTCGATAATGGTGATAAAGAATGGCCGGTTTACCTCCATACGGAAAGGTTCATCGATCCGAGCTGATGTTGTCTCCATTTCAACAGAGGTTACTGCGGCGGCTTCAGTCCCTTCTTCATTTACTTCGAGAAATGTTTTTTGCTTCACAGCACTGATCCATATCGGATCGTACTCTTGAACCATTTTCGAAAAGTTGGCATTTTCCGTATCAAACGCTTCGTTCATTCCAAGTTTTTTCAACGTATCATTTAACTGGCTTTCATACTCTAATTTGAATTTTGGCAGCATCACTGTACCAGTTTTTTCGTGAAATGCTGTTTTCCACTGCTGCCAATTTTCAACAGAAAGTTCAGCGGTGAATTCTTCTAAGTTATGTCCTTCCTTCGGTAAAAATACATACATGCTCATATTTTTTTCAATGCCATATGGCAAAACGGCAGCTTGAAAATCCTCGTTTTCCAGGTATGGCAAATCCTCATTTAGCGTCATAAGCGGGACCTCTTTTTCCGAGCCATCCGGCAAATGGAACGGCTGGGCTTCTGTTCCCCCTTTTTCAAAAGGATATGTCCAGCTTCCTTTAAAATAAATCGCGTTAATAAGCAAAGATACGAGATCGGGATTTAAGGGAGCATCGACAATACTTTGGATCTTGTCATTGGTTGCTTTTTTTACCCAATTATTTATTCTCTGTACGGAATCTGCTGCTGTGATATCCATCTCTTGAATTTCTGCTTGAAAATATTGTTGTGTATTTTTTGCAAAGTCGTCTTGAAAATGATATTGATCGTTTATCCAAATGGAATTTCCAATATCCAATTGTATTTGGCTGGAATCTTGTTGCAGCTTGGCCATTAATGAGGCATTCGCTTGATTTAGTTCTTCAACAGCAATCCCTTCATTTTGCAAAACCTTCGCAATTTCCGCTTTTGATGTTCCTTCCGCGCCATTATATACCATCGAAAGCGCCATTAATAAACTTGCAGGCGAAATAAAAAGATTGCCATTCTTATCCGGATTTACTTCCCGCAGCATCTGAAATCCAAGCTCGTTATTTGCTGCCGTAATTGTTTTATATTGATCACCGCCGTCGCCGCTTCCGTTCCCGATATCCGTACCTCCACCTCCTCCTGTGCCGCATCCTGTTATCCACGTCATCACGCTTGCCAGCAGTAATGTTGTTATTAATCTTTTCTTCACACGTTTCACCTTCCTTTATTTAATTAGTCACCTTTTAGACAGAAAACGTTACATATCTGGCAGATTGCGGCCGGGCAATTCATTTTTTACAAAGACACAGATACAAGATTGGATCAGGCTGCACGTTAGGGATGAGGCAGAACTACTTTCCCACCTTCCTATGCACGATTAAAGGAAAAGAGTTTCATCCTTGAGCTTCTAATTCGACCGGGGATCCTATTATTTTGAAAACGGCGGAAAACCGGTGATTTCCACTAAAAAAGAATTGACAATAGTGGTTATCGTACTTTAATATCGAAATTGATAATCATTATCACTACAATTGGAGGTCACCTTATGGTTCGCCTGTATACAGATGGATTACATATTGGTTATGGGGAACAGATCATCGTAAAAGATCTTACTGTCAAAATTCCGGATAAAAAAATCACTGCGATCATCGGTTCCAACGGCTGCGGAAAATCAACGCTGTTAAAAGCACTTACGAGAATTATTCCTCAGCATGCCGGAACAGTCGTGTTAGACGGCAAGAATATTTTGCAAGAGAACACGAAGGAACTCGCAAAAAAAATGGCGATTCTTCCGCAAACACCTGAAAATGCCGGCGGATTAACTGTCGGAGAGCTGGTATCGTACGGGCGTTTCCCCTATCAAAAAGGGTTTGGCCGCCTGACGAAAAAGGATTATGAAGTCATTGACTGGGCACTTCAGGTGACAGGAACAAATGACTTTAAATATCGGCCGGTTGATTCTTTATCGGGTGGCCAGCGGCAACGTGCCTGGATTGCCATGGCGCTTGTCCAGGAAACAGACATTATCTTCCTTGATGAACCGCCCAAGGGCAAGCAAAACCGCTATTGCGATAACCACTCCATATGAGTGAACCGCAAAACCGCCAATCTCAAATAAATTAACTCTTATTAACATCTTCCTTATCTTTTTGGAGATTGAAATTCACATTATGATATCACAAAGAAGATTGCTCTGTAAAACCGATTTAACATTGTTATCGCACCTATCGCCTTTGTTATTTAATTTTTACTACAATTTAAGATTAACCGGATCATCATTTGATCCGGTGTGATCCATTTAACCTCCCCGGCTCATTCTCCATCTCTACCTATTATTTTCACATTGCTGATCGTTGCTGTTTCTGTCCATGATCCGGCTTTTTCCGTTATGACCTGTCCGGTGTGATCGGCTTTAAAAGTAGTAAAACTGAATTGTTTTTCTTTGTAACGGTAGGAATAGCCGTCATCCTCATACAAATAGCCAGTCATTTCTTTATCCTTGCTAAAGTATATTTTCAGCTCGATTTCTTGTTTTTCTTTCGTATTTTTAACCGCTGATCCGAAAGGCAATATTGTCCCCGCCTTTACGAATATCGGAAGTGTATCAAGATCAGCTGTTATCAGGTGGTATTTTCCTCCCTCATAGACCTGCTCTGTCCAAAAATCATACCATGCTCCTTCTGGGAGATAAACGGAACGTCTTGTCTGGCCGGGACGGAGGATTGGCGCAATTAATATTTGACTGCCAAAAAGAAATTCGTCGCTGCATTGGAACGTTTCCGGATCTCGCGGATATTCCATTACCAAAGGGCGGACAACCGGAAGCCCTGTTTGCCCGGTAAAATAAAACATCGTATATAAATAAGGGATAAAACGATAACGCAGTTCAATATACTTTTTAATTGAAGCAAGTGTATCCTTCCCGAATGCCCACGGCTCCTGATAAATCGAATCCTGGACACTGTGATTACGAAAATATGGCAGAAAGGCCCCTGCCTGTGTCCAGCGGATTAATAATTCAGGAGTTGTATCAGAAGAAAAACCGCCGACATCTGCACCAGTAAAAGCAACACCGGACATGCCCAGGTTCATGATCATCGGCAGAGACATTTCTAAATGCTCCCAATAGCTCCGGTTATCCCCTGTCCAAACGGCAGAATATCTTTGGATGCCGGCATATCCTGCTCTCGTCAGAACGAATGGTCGCCCGCTTAATTGCTTCTGTAATCCTTCAAATGTCGCTTTGCTCATATATAATCCATAAAGATTGTGTGCTTCCCGATGCGTAATTTTGTTACCATTTGATTGATGAATCACATCCTGATCCATTGTTTTTGTTTCGTTAAAAACAGATGGCTCGTTCATATCGTTCCAAATTCCTCTAATACCCAGGTCTGTATAAAAGCGATGTAATGCTCCCCACCATTTCTGCACATCTGTATTCAAAAAATCCGGAAAAGCACTTATTCCCGGCCAAACTTCTCCGAAATAAACATCGCCTTCTAAATTTTTACAAAAGTAGTTATTTTCTATCCCTTCCCTATACACCGCATATGCTGGATCTTTTTTTACTCCCGGATCTACAATCGGAACGACGTCGACTCCTTGTTTTTTTACATCCTGAATAAATGCTTCATATTGCGGGAATTTATTCTCATCGAAAGTGAAGACGCGATACCCATCCATGTAGTGAATATCTAAATAAATACAATCAAGCGGAATTTTATGCTTGTTAAATTGCTCCACAATCTGTGCAGCTTCATCCTGAGACATATAACTGTATCTTGACTGATGATAGCCAAGCGCCCATTTTGGCGGCAGCGGTGTTTTTCCGGTAAGACCCGTGTATAAGGAAACCGTTTCTTTAATGTCTTCCCCCAACAAGAGATACGCATTTACTTGCCCACCTTCAGCCATTATGGACAGCCTGTCACGGTACGTTTGCATATCAAACTCCGTACGATACGGATTATCGAAAAAAATTCCTGCCGTATGATTTGCATCATGAATAATCGCAAACGGAATCGACTGATAAAGCTCAACTGTATCCTTATTATGCGGCGCATAGACATCTGTGTTCCAATTGCTTATCTTTGAACCATTTTTATTTAAAAAACCGGTCTTCTCTCCCAGCCCGTAAATAGCCGCATCCGGATTCTTTTTTACGGAAAAATAGACATGTTTTTCAGCATTATAGAAAACAGAAGGATCGGCTGTTTGAAAAATAATCTTGTCACTACGTTTTATAACTATCCCAAATCCGGTTTTTTTGACGATTATTTCGTGCAATCCAACCTGAAAGCGAATCGTATCATTGCTTTCCGTTAAAGTTCCCGGTAAGTTCCCAGTATCGCCAATTGCTGCCAGAGATGCGGCATCATTTACTTGGCCAAATGGATTTACGATCAAACGAATTATTTTTTCATTGATAAAATAAAGAGAAAAACTCCCTTTTGAGAGTGTTCCGGTTAGTACTTTACCATCCCATTCATATGAGTGAATAGAAGAAATAACATGGCGCACTTCTTCTTTTTTATTTATTTTTGAAGGCAGAATTGCTTGGCTGGTTTCGAGCATCGATACATTCATTCCTTTCACTGCATCCGGGAGAAAAACGTAATGTAGTTCCCGCAGCTTATCTGTTTGTTCCCATTTTCCGGATTTATTTTCTCATTCTCACGATTTGTATCTTCATTCCCAAGGTTTATGTCCTCATTTTTTAGGATTTATGTCTCCGTTCTTGAGATTTATGTTCTCTTTTTTAGGATTTAAGTCCTCGTTCCCGAGCTTTATGTCCTCATTTTGAGGATTTATGTCCCCATTCCTGAGCTTTATGTCCTCATTTTCAGAATTTATGTCCCCGTTTCTGAAGTTTATGTCCTCATTTCAGACTTTTTTGCTCCATACAGATTTTTCATCTGCATTTTGATCATATAAAATCGATTTTTTTCAGCATTTCATTCATTTTTGCCGTTATTCCCTGGATTTTCGGCCTCTTTCTCAGGATTTAAGTCCTCGTTCCCGAGCTTTATGTCCTCATTTTGAGAATTTATGTCCCCATTCCTGAAGTTTATGTCCTCATTTCAGACTTTTTTGCTCCATACAGATTTTTCATCTGCTTTTGATCATATAAAATCAATTTTTTACAACACTTCATTCATTTATGCCGTTATTCACTTAATTTTGGGCCTCATTCTCAGGTTTTATGTCCCTGTTCCCGAGCTTTATGTCCTCATTTTCAGGTTTTATGTCCCCGTTCCCGAGCTTTATCCTTATTTTCAGGATTTATGTCCCATTTCCCCAGATTTATGATCCCATTTCCAAGATATATGTCCTTATTTTCTGTCTTTTTGAACCCTTTTCAAATATAAAAACGTTACCACCTCTTGCGCTGTTTTATATTTCCATCTCAGATTTTATCCGCCATAACGAGTTTTATCATCGCGGATGAGAGAAAATAATCGTTTTATTCCCGATTGCCTCCACTTGCAATCCCTCTATATTATTTTCGACTTTGATAATAAATGCGTCTGTTTCTTCTTGTACAGAAATGAATACTTTATTCCCAAGATGGTCTGTAACTGTCTGTTCAAAAGAACGGTCACAAAACAGCTTACATAGCGGCGTTTTGTAATTTGTGATGTCATTTCCCACCGGTGAACCCAACTGTTTGCTGTCATCCAAATTAAGCAAGATAGCCTGGTTTGCTTTTACAAATACCGGTATTTCGTTTACTTGCGCCGTAACATGCAGCATAATTGGCCCTTTGATTTTTTTATGATTCCAAAAGTCAAACCATGTTCCTTCCGGCAAATAGACATTTCTCGCTACTGAACCTTCTTCAATGACAGGGGCAACTAACAATGATTCACCAAAGAGATATTCATCATAGATACCATATGTCCGTTCATCTTCCGGGAAATCAACCATTAGTGCTCTCATCATCGCCAGCCCTTCCCGGCATGCTTTTTGTGCCTCATGATAAAGATAAGGGAGTAGATTCATCCTGACATTTGCGTAAAAGCGATACACGTCGATTACCTGATCCTGCCCGGTTCTTGCCGCAATATTCCATGGGGTGCGGTCTTGATTGAATTCTGCTTTGCTTTCCGCATGGTATTGCATAATCGGACAAAATGCCGCCATTGCCGCCGAGCGCATATATAGCTCGGCTGTCGGGATATCTCCGTTAAATCCTGCTAAATCCCATCCCCAAAACGGAATACCTGCTAAACCTGCGTTTATTCCCGCAATAAGTGACCGCTTAAATGCGGCAAATGTGGAACGTTCATCTCCTGCCCAATGTGCCGGAAAATTTTGCGCTCCGGAATAGCCTGCACGGCTAAAAGTGATGCCGTTATTTTGTTCGGCAAATGCATGATAGGCAGAAATATAATCATTCGGGTATTTGTTTCTCATTTCACTGCCTGTTTTGCCATTTGCGAATGTTAGCTTTTTACCGAAAACAAATTCACCGCCATCGGTTTTAAACCCGTCCACGCCAATGTCGATTAAATATTGCCGTTTCGCAAACCACCATTTTCTGGCTTCTTCATTGCTAAAATCCACTAACAGGCTTCCTGTGTACCAGTTTTCCGGAATCCGGTAAGGTGTACCATCTTCTTTTTTCACAGCAAATCCTTTTTCGATCATATACTGTTCATCTTGATCTTTAAGAGGATGCTGCTGTTTATTTAAATATTTTTCAATTGGAATCTGCCAAAGTAATAGCTTGAGATTATTTTTATGAAGATAGTCGATCATCCCTTTTGGATCCGGCCATCTTCCCCATGCCGGGAAAGTCATTTCCTCATATCGGTAACCTTCACTTGGATGCTTCCTTTTATACTCCGCATCATTGAACATGTAATAGGTTGTTTCATCACTCCACTGCTCAAGAACTAGAACGGTAGCCGGAATCTGATGTTTTTTCGTTGCTTCGACTTCCTGTCTCATAATTGCTTCTCTGTCCCAGTTATTACTGGACATCCAAGGTCCCAGTGCCCATGCCGGAATCATTTTTGGCCGGCCTGTATCTTTTGTATAAGCCCGGATTTGCTCTTTATAATTTCCAAAATAAAAGTGCAGCGTCGTTTCGGTAACTTGCGTAACTTGTTCAATCGTAACGGTACATTTGTCCTTTAATTCTTTCCCAAGATCAAATTTTGTATAGGTATTTGTTGCAACATGACAGCCGTATCCCCGGTTTGTTAAGTAAAACGGGATCGGCATATACGTTTTTGTTCCCTGGTCACGATACTGATTATATACAAAACAATCGATTACCCGTCCGCGCTGCTCCACTGCATGATAACGTTCGCCAAATCCATAAAATTGTTCACTTGCTGGACTAAACCAATGGATGACAAATTCCGTAACCTGCTGATTTATATCCTGTTTCCATTCAATCGGAGGATACAGCGGATGGGTAGTGAGAATGATTTCCTCCCCTTTGTATAATGTAAGCCCCGCTTTAGCTAAACCTGCTTTCAATGTGTATTCCCCTGATTGAATCACAGCGTTTTTTTCTTCGCTAATATCTTTCGTTCTTACATCAACTTCTTGCTGTAAGCTTATGTCCAGGCCTTTTTCCCGAAACGAAAGTGCCAAACCGTATGTTTTCCCTTCGTCTCCAAACGTTAGCAATAGTTTGCCGGCGGTTTGCCTGAGCAGTTGGAAGCTGCCTGCCTTGTGCACCTCTAATGTAGACACTTCATAGGACTGTGACACTAATTTTTCTCCATCTTTTAAAATGGCGATAAAATAATAGTGATAGTGTCCGTGAGCAGGAAGAGGTTTCAGCTTTTTCGCGAAAAGTGGCACCCCGTTTTTTACAAAAGGCGTCAATTCTGCTTCTAATTTCCACGTTTTTGCTGCGTCTTCCATAACGAGCATTACGGATTCCGGCTGTTCCTTTGCAACTACCTGGCAAGTTAATTGCAAGTAATCTTCTAATGTCGGAAAATGCGGCATCCGTTCCGTCAATTGCGGAAGATAAACATTCTCATTTCCTAATGGATCATGGATAATCCGCTGTGTTTCTTGCAAATGATCTGCAGCATAATAATCATAAATGGCTAAAAGTATTTTTGCTAATTGATCCTTTTCACAGTAATTACGTGCCCGTTCTGCATAATACAGGGCTTTTTCCCGGTCTGATTTTTCCAAGTAATAAAGGGCAAACATTGCTGTTGCCGCAGGAGAAAAGGATGGTGCTCCTGCAAATGGAAAAATGCCGGAGCCATTGTCTAATTGCACTGCCATTTTTTGCACTGCATCCACAACAATAAGATCCTCCGGAGAAAACAATCCGTAAGGAATCACCGCTAATAATTCATCTGCCGCATATCCCCGCTCATTTGCACCATTTAAAACGGAGCCGCCGGCAAGTAAATGATCGAAAACGTAATCTCTAATTTCTGTCATTGTTTTCTGGACAGAAAAATGGTTTCTAGTATTCTTTGTTTCTTGTAATGCCGCGTATGTCATTGAAAGGTTCGAAAGATAAACATCCGTTCTTTCGTCTCCCCAAATACTTGAATGATTCTTCGCCCATTCTGTACACAAAAAATCAATATATGAATGATAATCAATTGTGGTTAATTTCTTTGAACCATTCGGCTGTAAAGCAATTTGTTTTTGTAACAGCCATAGCCAGGTTGCGATATTATAAAAAGCAGTTTTGTCCACTTGCGGCTGCATTTGCAGCAGTAATTCTTCTGCTTCTTTATAGTTTCCATTTAGTTGCAAAACGTATATATGGAGTAACGCAATATATTGATTCATGTGGTCTTTCGCTCCTGTAAAGGGATATAAGTGTCTCGAACCCGCCTATATCCCTTCATTACTTTTATCGTTTTCTGATCACACAAAATTATTGATTTAAAATCTTTTTATATTCAGCATCCAGTGTTTCCAGGACCTGTTCAGGGGTTTTATCTCCATTTAATGCTTTTTGAAATTCTTTATCTGTTGTATCACTTATTTTGCTCCAATTATCGACAACCGGTGGCAATACTAAAGAATCTAACGCTTCAAACACAGCTTGTTTATTTTCAGGCGGTGTTGTTTCCAGATAAGGGCTCAAAATTTCCTCGTCTGTAATTGCCGGTAATTCCCATGAGGCATCGACCCGGATTTTCGCTGCTTCTTTGCTTGCACTCATAAATGATGCAAATTTATAAGCTGCCTCTTGTGCTTTTGAATCTTTGGAAACAGCAAGACCGTTGGCAAAGAAATGATGTGCCTTTTGCGTGTTTCCTGCTTCTAATTGAATATCCCATTCAAATGGTACATCTTTAAACTGGCCGAACATCCAAATACCCGTATGAAGAATTGCCAATTGGCCATTTTTAAATAAATCCTCCGACATCTGCCCGGACATATCAGCCGGTGACGGTGAAACTTTATATTCTAGTACATTATCTGTCATATATTGAAGTGCTTCCAAATTTTCCTGGCTATTAATCGCTACATTTCCATCTTCATCGAAAATTTGTCCGCCATTTTGCGCGGCTACTTTAAAAAATTCATTCATCGTCACTGGTGCATACGTTCCCCAAACGTTATTATCCTTGTCCGTTAATTTTTTTGCTGCTTCAAGTTCATCTTCCCATGTCCAATCAGCGGTCGGGTACTCAACACCGGCTTTATCAAATAAGTCTTTATTATAAAATGTCACCACATTTGAGAAGCTCTCGACCATTCCATATTGTTTGCCATCGTATTGAAAAGCTTTAAATGCCTGTTCATTTAATTGATCCGGATTAAACTCCTTGTCCTCTTTAATAAATTCTGATAAATCGGCAAGTGTTCCTTTTGAAGCATACTGGACAAAGTTTTCATAGTTTAACTCAAAGACATCCGGCGCCTGCCCACCGGCGATTCTGGTTTGTAATTTTGTAAAATAATCATTGTACGGTGCTAATTCTATATTCACTTTAATATCCGGATATTTTTCCTCAAAAGCTTTTACCATTTCATCTAACTGTTTCTCATAATCCGGTGTTGCGGAGAAGCTTAAATAAGTTATTTCCGTTTTGCCACCTGATTCACCGGCATTGGAAGAAGAACAGCCTGCTATACCGGCAATGATAAGAATGAAAATAACGGAAAGTGATAGAAATCCTTTGAACTTCATATAAATCTCTCCAATCTATTTTGATATTTATTCTTTCATTCCGCTCATTGTCATACCTTGAATAAAATATTTTTGAGCGAAAAGATAGACAATTAAGATAGGAACAACACTAATTACGACACCGGCCATCATCAAATTCCAATCTGTTCCCCATCGTCCTTGCAAAAGGGAAAGACCGAGCGGCAGTGTTGCGAATTCTTCTGTATTTATCACAATCAAAGGCCATAGGTAATTATTCCATGAAGCCATGAAAGTGAAGATGCCAAGCGTTGCGATCGCCGGTTTTACAAGCGGCAGGCAAACCTTTGTAAATACTTGAAAATGATTTGCCCCATCCATAAAAGCAGCTTCTTCCAGTTCTTTTGGAATCGTTAACATCGCCTGGCGCATAAGAAATGTTCCAAATACGCCAAACATACCGGGAATAATTAAAGCTTGATACGTATCGATCCACCCCAGATTCTTCATTAATACAAATTGCGGAATCATCGTTACCTGGGAAGGGACCATCATGGTAGCCAAATAAAGAAGAAATAACTTATCTCTTCCTTTAAAGTGCATTCTAGAAAATGCATACGCTGCCATGGAACTCAGGATAATTTGTCCCAAGGTTGTAAGGAGAGCTACGATCAAGGAATTCCCTAAAAAGCGTAACATTGGAAACATTTCCGTCACTTGTTGATAATTTTCATAAGTTGGCTCTTTCGGGATAAACTCCGGCGGCAGCACCATTGTCGCACCGCCCGTCTTAAAAGATGTCGATATCATCCAAAGAAAAGGAAGCACCATTATGAAAGCGCATATAACAAGGACTAAATAAAAGGTAATTTTTTTTATCCCCGATATTCTCTCCACTTATGACACCCCCTTGTTTTGAAACTTCATTTGTATCAACGTGAAGATGAAAATGATAATAAAGAGGGTCCAGCTCATTGCAGATGCATACCCCATATCAAAATAACGAAATGCATAATTGTATATGTTTTGTACCAATACCGTGGTAGCGCCTCCCGGCCCGCCTTCTGTCATAATCATGACCTGGTCAAATACCTGGAATGAATTGATTAACGAAATAATGGTGACAAAAAAGGTTGTTGGCGTCAGAAGCGGCAACGTTATGCTAAAAAACTGGCGAAATTTATCTGCTCCATCAATCGAAGCCGCTTCGTAATAGGATGGAGAAATATTTTGTAAACCTCCTAGAAACAGAACCATAACAAAGCCAATATCCTTCCAGGCACTTGTAAGAACGATTCCCAGCATCGCTGTATTTGGATCAGTCAGCCATTGCGGTCCTTCAACTCCTATGAGGGATAGAAAATAATTTATTAAGCCGTAATTCGGGTTATACAGCCATTTCCAAACGAGTGAAACAGCAACCCAGCTTGTTACAACCGGCAGGAAATAGGTTGCACGAAAAAATGTCCGGAATCTTATCTTCTGATTTAGTAATAATGCACAGCCTAATCCGAGTATCATGACGATCGGCAAATATCCGATAATGAATAGAAATGTATTTTTGAAAGCCTGCCAAAACTCGGGATCCTGTAATAATCTGGAGTAGTTATCGATACCGATAAAACTCATCGAACCCACTAGATCCCAATTTGTAAAACTGATCGCTAATGAAGACACAATTGGAGCTCCGATAAAAATAAGAAAACCAATTAAATTAGGTAATAAAAATATACACAGCCAAAATAAGGTTTTCTTTTTTGTCATTCCAACCATGATTTTGTGCACCTTCTTTTATGTTTACTTTAGAGATTGTTCAAAAGGCAGTGATTCTCGTGCTCCACATTCATTACCTTTTTCAACACATTCTTTTACCCGACACGAAAATTATTTAATCAGGTTCCAATCCAAAGCTTGAGTTAAACGCCTTACTTTCGCAAAGTTTCGGTTGAGTCTCTTCTCACTAATTTTACCGGCATCGTAACATGTTCCATTTTTGCAGAGGAATTTTCAATCGCATCGATAAGAATTTGTCCTGCAATTTCCCCTTTCTGCAAAATATCCTGATTGATCGTTGTTAAAGCCGGTGATACATATTTACTAAAGGCAAGATCATCAAAACCGACGATAGAAACATTCTCCGGAACTTTTATCCCGTTTTTTTGCAGTGCACTAATGATTCCTACAGCCAATATATCCGAGTTAGAAACGATTCCCGTAAATACCTTCCCGCTTTGTAAAATTTTTTCTCCGATTTGATAACCGCTTTCCATATTGCCGTCGCATTCAAAAGTAGAACATTTATCTAACGGTATATTAGCTTCTTTTAACGCTTTTTTATATCCTTGATAGCGTTCGCTGACGACCGGGCTTTGTTTTTGCGGAGGGCCGACAAATGCAATTTGACGATGTCCTAATTCCGTCAGATGTTTTGTTGCCAAATATCCTCCTAATTCATCGGCAATTTTTATACTGTTGAAATGCTTTTCGTATTCCCCGTAAATATCAATCAATACGATAGGAATTTGCAGCGTTTTCATTTCTTCATATAAACTTTTCGGAAAGAGACCGAGAAAAACAAGGCCGTCTAAATTTCGTTTTTTCACCCAGTTCTTACAATCCTCCGGATTTTCAATTCCCGAAATTAGCAGATCATAGCCGTTTTCCCTACAAACATGTTCAAACCCGCTTATAAACTCTGTATAATAATGATCCTCTTTAAAAAGGGGAGAAAGAGATCCGCCTATTAAAGGAATCATAACTCCCAGGATGCTTGATTTTTTCTTTGACAAACTAATCGCGGTAAAATCCGGCTGATAGTTCAGCTTCTTAATGGCATCTAATACCCTCTCTTTTGTCTCCGTGGAGACTTTATCGACTCCATTTAAAACGTAAGAAACGGTTGCGGAGGAAACACCTGAATATTTTGCTACGTCTCGTATCGTAATTCTTTGTTTCATATTCATCACCTTATTTAACCGGTTAACTAGATATCTAAAAAAATATTACTTTGGATAGAGTGATTTGACAATGTTGTACATTAGTGATGCAGATGAAGCCGTTGTCTTTCTCCTCACGATTTGCATCAAAGTAAATTATTTTTTAATCGACGGTTTAAGTTAACCGATTAACTAATCTACATCTATAGTATAATCCTCTGCTTCTCAGACGGTCAAGAAGTTTTTTGTAAACGTTTTATTTTTTTATTATGCAAATATCCCTTTTTATTAATCAACAAAGTATTAAGTTTGTTGACATACTCATTATCCTATACCAAAATTGTACTAAAGAAGAGGTGATACAAAATCGGAAGCTCCCCTAAAAACAAAACCAAATGAATGAAGATGTGCGGACTGGCATCCCTCCAAAAAAAAGCCAAATGAGAGATAATTGTTCGTAGTACTTGTCTAGCCCATCTTTTAGTGATAGTAAGAATGCATAAACTCAAACGAAATTTATTTATATATCTCTGCTTCTTTTATCTAAAAAGAAATAGAATTTGTTTGAATACTCCTGTCCAAATATCTGATTTACACTCTAAAAGGAATGAGCGGTAGATTGTTTTCGGATCCCGTTTTATAGAAATAGCGATCACTATTACACGAATTTGGGGGAACTCTTTATGGATGAAAAAGAAAATTTTAAAGGATTACGTACTGTTCAGCGTTCAATTAACATTATTAATTGTTTTAGTTTTGATGAATCAGAACTATCTTTAACAGAAATCGCCAATAAAATTGATTTAGCTAAATCTACTACTTCGAGAATATTAGATACGCTTGTACAAAATGGGCTTATCCAGAAGAATATCTCAAATTTAAAATATAAACTCGGATATAAAATATATCATTTAGGACGGATTGCTGAAAAATCCTTTTCTATCGATATAGTAGAAATAGCAAGACCTTTTATGGAACAGCTTAGAAATAATTTTGAAGAGTCTGTAGGTCTTTATCTGTTGGAAAATAACAAACGTACGTGCATTGAACGTTGCGGAAGCAATCAATCATTACGTCATGTCATTAATATTGGAGAAACACTTCCATTGGAGATTGGTTCCGGCGGGAAAGTGCTTCTTGCATTCCAGTCTAAGCAGTTTATTGATTCCAGATTAAATTCTATTAAATCTGAACAATTAAGAAATAAGCTAATAGATGAATTACCAATTATACAAAAAGAGTACGTTGCGGTAAGTTTTAATGAAAGAGGTGCTGGTGTAAATTCAATAGCTGTCCCCATAGTTGGAATAAATAACACTGTGAATTATTGTATAAGTATATCAGGTCCCAGCACCCGCTTCACAGCAGAGAAAATCAATTCAATAAAAAAGGAAGTTAAAAATAC
>JAGKQJ010000089.1 GCA_017898095.1 Bacillaceae bacterium Marseille-Q3522
GCTTTTTTCTCCCCAAAACACATTTACACTATATTTACGATATCTTTATTGTGATAAAACAATAGCTTCATCTTGAAAAAACAATCACAAGCTATAATTTCATGTGAAGGAAATAATCCGAAATCATAATTTTTGGAGGAAATACTACATCAGGAGCGTGATTGTGATAAACATTTCTTTTATCTGGTTTGATTTAGGCTATACGTTAGTTTATATGAACAGGGAACAAATCTATCAAAAGAAATTGAGAGAATACGGGATTGATAAGTCGATGGAAGAGTTGAAACTGGCTTTCCATCTGGCGGATAAATTTTTTATGCGTGAATACCCCGGCTTATTAGGTCAAGGGCGGGAAAAATACGCACGAAAATACCATAAAGTTTTGCATAAATTTTTAAGAATAGAAGAGCTTCCGGAGATGTTGCATCAATCAGAAAAGCCCGTTCACTGGAAAACGTTCCCCGAAACCTTGCTGACACTGCAAAACTTAAAAAACAGCGGTTTTGGAATTGGCCTGATTTCCAATTGGGACCATACTGCAAAAGATGTATTAAAGCAAACGGGAATTTTTCCGTACTTAGATCATGTTGTTATTTCATCCGAAATACAAATCGAAAAACCGGCTGAAAAAATATTTCAGTATGCACTGCAACAAGCAGGAGTATCTGCGGAAGAATGTTTATATGTTGGGGATAATTATTATGATGACGTTGTTGGAAGCCGGAAAGTGGGGATGCAAAGCATCTTAATAAATCCATATGCAAACAAAGGGATCGAAGAATTAGGAGATATTCAAGTCATTTCTAATATAAAGGAACTTCATTCACTGCTTTTATCGCAGATTAAGGGGCAGTAATACCCCCGCCTCAAAAATAGAGGAGAAACCAATCATTTTAGGCGGGGGATAAACTGCCCCTAAAAGCCCGATTGGTGAAATAAGAATTTTCTTTGGGCTTTAGCCCTTAGAAAATTCAATCGGGCTTCGCGCGACTAACCATCAGTGGGGGATGAAGGAAAACCCCCACTGATGGAAGTTTCACTTTATCCGGCGCGGTAACTTCTGTTCACAGGAGCTAGAAGCTTATGATAAAAATCAATGAACGAATTAAAGGGAAATTTTCCGAATTAAGTAATTCACAAAAAAAGGTCGCGTATTACATCCTTGAAAATATTGAAGAAGCGGCGCTGAATTCGGCGCAAAAAATTGCTGAGTCCTCACAGGTAAGTGAAGCAACCGTTCACCGGCTGGCACAGGCACTTGGATTTGAAAGCTTTATGGAAATGAAACAGGAAATCCAGCAATTTATCCGTAATGATCAAAGGGCAGTCAATAATTTAATTTCAGCAACTACTCTTCCTCAGGATTCCTGGCTCGAGCAACATTTTTTACAAGAAGCGGAAAATATCATTTATACAAGTCAAGGGATAGCAAAAAAAGAAATTAATCTGGCGGCCGGAAAGCTAATCTATGCGAATTACATATGGATTGGCGGTTGGCGGATGAGTTTGGCTGTTACCTCTTTTATGCAATTTGCTCTGAAATATATGCTGGGAAATTGCCTGTTAATTCCACAGGGGGAAGCTGCTGAATATACGGCTTATTTTAAAAAAGAGGATGTCATTTTTGTATGTGCATTTCCGCGTTATGATTATAGGCTGATCAAAATTGCGGAAATGGCAAAAGAAAAAGGGGCGTACGTTATCGCATTAACAGACTCCTCTCTTTCACCGATCTGTAAAACAGCAGATTTGAGTTTATTTGCGAAAAAAAAATCGAAAAGTTTTCTCGATTCTTATACTGCAGCTGTTTCTATTTGTAATGCAATCATCAATGAAATTTCTTATATAGGAGGAGAACGTGTGAAATCTAACATTGAGAATATGGAAATCTATTTTTCCGCATTTAATGAAAAAAAATGATGAGATTTAATGGAGGTATGATGTGAAACTTACAACAATTGGTTACTGGGGGGCTTATCCGCAAAAAAATGAGGCAACCTCCTGTTATTTAATTGAAGAACAGGGCACCAATATTTTGCTTGATTGCGGCAGCGGCGCCTTGTCAAAATTACAAAACTTCATCCAAATCAATGATTTAAATGCCGTCTTTATTAGCCATATCCATCCGGATCATATGGCTGATATTTACTGTCTGGAATTTGCACTCTTAATCCAGAAACAGCTAGGTTATCGGATTGAGCCGTTGGATGTTTATATCTATTCCGACAAGATTGACAAGCTTCCCTTTGCGTATCCCGAAGTAATGCGTGTTCATCAAATCAGTTTGCAGGATATCGTCGAAGTTGGTCCTTTACGTATTGCTTTTTCGGAGAATAGGCATGAAATTCCATGCTGTTCCATGAAAGTGTCGAATCAAAATGGAGCTGCAATGGTCTATTCCGCTGATACAGGGTATACAACTGAAATTATCGATTTTTCCATTGGAGTGGATTTACTGCTTATTGAATGCAGTTTTTATAAAGCACAAAAAGGACTCGTAAAAGGGCACCTTTCAAGCAGTGAAGTTGCAGAAATTATCAATGGAGCTAACGCAAAGGAAGTGGTGTTGACTCATTTTCCACATTTTGGACAAATCAAGCAACTAGAAAAAGAAGTAAAATCGCTTAGCCATGAGAGAATTTATCAAGCAAAAGAAGGCTTTTCCATCACCATTTAATTTGGAGGACATGAAAATGAAGGTAACCACAATAAAAAGTTTATTACTTGTAACAATTATTTCTGTTTTCTTAGCAGCATGTTCCGGTACGAATGAAGATAACACAAATAGTTCCGGTGAGAATACGAATGGTTCTGAAGAAACAACAAAAACAATCGAAGGAGGAACGGTCCGGATTGCAATGAGTACAGAGGTGGATAATCTCGACCCTTATCAATCTGCTGCAACAGACACTTCATCGATGATGAACAATGTTTTTGACGGATTACTGGATACAAATGAAGCGGGAGAATTAGTTCCGGCCATCGCAAAGTCTTATAAAATTTCCGACGATGGATTAGCTTATACCTTTCAGTTAAATGAAGGTGTCGTTTTTCATGACGGGTCTGAATTAACGGCAGAAGATGTTGTCTATTCTTATTCAAAATTAGCCGGGTTAAACGGCGGAGAACCGCTCAATTCACAGTTTGCAATTATCGAAAGCATCGAAGCACCTTCCGATCTTGAAGTAGTGATCAAACTAAAAGAAAAAAATTCTGCGTTTCTTGCAGCGAATATTATCGCTATTGTCCCTTCTGATTACGAAGAACAAAGCACGAAACCGGTCGGAGCAGGTCCATTTAAGTTTGAAGAATATACGGTCGGACAGGAACTGCGTTTAAGCAAAAATGAAGATTATTATAATAAAGATAAAATCCCGCATGTGGATGAAATACAGTTTAAAATTATGCCGGATTCCGAATCAGCCATTTTAGCGATGCAAGCCGGAGATATTGATATTATACCTGGGATAAGTTCACAAGGCTTGCTGCAATTGGGAGATGCGATAAATACTGTTTCCGGTCCGCAAAATATGGTGCAATTGATGGCATTAAATAATAATGTCCAGCCGCTTAACGATGTAAGAGTCCGTAAAGCAATTAATTTGGCGATTGATAAAGATACAATTATTGATACGGTTGCCGAAGGAAAAGGAACGAAATTAGGTTCCAACTTTAGTCCGGCGATGGATTTCTACTACGAGTCGGGGTTGGAAGATGTATATGCACCGGATACAGACGAAGCAAAATCATTATTAGCCGAAGCAGGGCTGGAAGACGGATTTACCCTGGAATTAACAGTACCTTCTGATTATCAGTTCCATGTTGATACTGCCCAGGTCATTGCAGAACAATTAGGGAAGATTGGGATAAAAGTAGATATTAATTTAATAGAGTTCAGCTCCTGGCTGGAAACCGTTTATACGAATGAACAATACCAAGCAACAATTATTGGCTTTACTGGCAAATTGGATCCTTATGAAATTTTAAGAAGATACACAAGTGACTACGGGAAAAACTTTGTCAATTTCAGCAATCCGGATTATGATGCATTGATTAGTCAGGCACTTGCTGCAACGGATAAAAACAAAATGGCGGATATTTACAAAGAAGCACAGCGTATGCTGACAGAACAAGCCGCTTCCGTATTTATTATGGATCCGGACCGTACGATTGCGATGAAAAAAGGGTTGGAAGGGTTAAAAATGTATCCAGTTCAAAAATATAACCTTGAAGATCTTCAATTTACTGAATAATAGATTCCATTTGTCGCAGATTAAGGGGCAGTAATACCCCCGCCTCAAAAATAGAGGTGAAACACCAATCATGTTAGGCGGGGGATAAACTGCCCCTAAAAGCCCGATTGGTGAGACAAGGTTTCTCTTAAGGCTTCAGCCTTTAGAGAAATCAGTCAGGCTCCGCGTGATAAGGTTTTTCTTAGGGCTTCAGCCCTTAGAAAAATCAATCGGGCTTTGCGCGACAAGGTTTCTCTTAAGGCTTCAGCCTTTAGAGAAATCAGTCAGGCTCCGCGTGATAAGGTTTCTCTTAGGGCTTCAGCCCTTAGAAAAATCAATCGGGCTTTGCGCGACAAGGTTTTTCTTAAGGCTACAGCCTTTAGAAAAATCAGTCAGGCTCCGCGTGGCTAACCATCAGTGGGGGAAGAAGGCCGACTAAGACCGCAACGTCCTGTTGCAACGTCGGCACTAGTACGTCCTGTGCGTCGAAAAACCCCCACTGATGGAAGTTTCACTTTATTCATTCTTAACAGGCAGTAAGCCCCCCCTCAAGAGATTTGGAGAATTCGAGGGAAAAAGGTGGGAAATAACTGCCCGTAAAGGTCCGATTGGTTCAAATAACTATCCATGGGGGAAGGAAATCCTCATTGATGGAAGTTTCATTTTATACAGGGAGTCTTAAAAATTGCGATTTTTCATTTACAAATTATCGACTTTTTTCGTAACATTGCTGTTGGTTTCTTTTATTATTTTCTATGTTTTTCAATTATTACCCGGAAATCCGGCACAAATCATCCTTGGGCTTGAAGCGGATGAGAATCAAGTTCAACAGCTTGAAACGGAACTGGGACTTGACAGACCCGCTTATGAAAGATATTTTGCCTGGATATCCGGCGTTTTTCGCGGAGATTTAGGAGAATCGTTGAAACACCAGCTTCCGGTTCGTGAGATTTTGATGGATCGGATCCCGGTTACTTTTTCCCTGGCGGCTTTATCCTTATTATTAACGATTGTGATTGGGCTGCCGTTAGGAATATTGATTGCACGGACAGATGGGAAGTGGCTATCAATAATTTTATCCATTTTTACACAATTAGGGATTGCTGTTCCATCGTTCTGGTTTGGATTTCTGTTAATTCTTATTTTTGCTGTAACTTTACACTTATTTCCGACTTTTGGCTATGTGCCTTGGTCGGAGGATTTCTTTGCGGCACTGCGTTCTTTCTTTTTGCCTTCTTTAGCGATTGCCATTTCCAACATTGCAGTGATGATTCGTTATTTGCGAAATACCATTTTGGATCAAGCAAAAATGGATTATGTTCGCACTGCTAAATGTAAAGGACTATCAGAAAGGACGATTCTTTACGGCCATATTTTACGTAATGCATTAATCCCAGTTTTAACGGTGATGGGTTTAATTATTGCGGATACATTGGGCGGCAGTATCATTATTGAAAATGTGTTTGCTCTTCCCGGACTGGGGAATTTACTGATTCAATCGATTACATCAAGGGATTTTCCCTTGGTTCAATCTATGGTATTGTACATTGCGATTCTTGTGATTTCAATTAATTTTATCGTTGATTTATTATACAAAGTGGTTGACCCGCGGGTCAGACTTTAAGGAGGTGCTATTTTGCTAAAAAAGAAAAGCATTCCTTTTATGATAGGTATTTGTTTTGTTGCAATTTTGGCAGTGATGATGGCAGTGAGTATCTTTTATACACCGTATGACCCGAACGCGATGGACCCGGGAAATCGATTAGCGGCACCAACATTTGCCCATCCGTTTGGAACAGATAATTTTGGCAGAGATATTCTAAGCAGAGTAATGGAAGGTTCGCAAACAGCATTTATTATCGGTTTTTCGTCTATTTCGATCGGCCTGGTATGCGGATTTATTCTTGGTGCGACTGCCGGGTATTTTGGCGGTTGGGCTGATGAATTGACGATGCGTTTTATTGATGCAATGCTTGCTTTTCCTGGTATATTACTGGCGATTATGCTGATAGCGGTTTTTCAGACAGGAATGAAAAATACGATTGTTGCCCTCGGAATTATGAGTGTTCCTTCCTTTGCAAGGATTATTCGCAGCAGCTTTATCCAATACAAACAGTATGATTTTATTAAAGCGAGTATTGCAAAAGGAGCGGGTTCGTTTCGGATTATTTTTCAGCATATTCTGCCAAATATTATTTCACCAATTTTGGTTGCCGCTTCCTTGAGTTTTTCCGGTACCATTTTAGCCGAGTCCGGTTTAAGTTATTTAGGGCTTGGCGTTCAGCCGCCTGATCCGAGCTGGGGGCGTATGTTGAAGGAATCGCAGCCATTTATTGCCTCAGCACCTTGGTATGTCATTATTATAGGTGTTTTCATTACGATCATGGTGTTAGGGTTTAATTTACTTGGTGACGGGATACGGGACAAGCAGGATAATAAAGCTTAGGAGGACTTTACAGTGACAACACCTCTATTGTCTGTAGAACATGTAGATGTTGTTTTTCGATTTCTGGAAGGAGAGTATCATGCCCTTGAGGATATCACTTTTTCTATTTTACCAAATGAGGTAGTCGGGATTGTCGGAGAATCCGGATGCGGAAAAAGTTTAACCTCCCTTGCGATTATGGGCATTCTTCCCCGAAATGCTAGGGTAAAAAAGGGCTCGATTCACTTTAAGAATCTGCAATTAACTGCCTTAAAGGAAAGACAATGGCAACAAATAAGGGGAAACAATATTTCAATGATTTTTCAGGAGCCGATGACAGCGTTAAATCCGGTTCTTACAGTGGGAAGACAAATCTCTGAAGTATTATGGAAGCACACGAAGAGTTCGAAACAGGAAAGAAAAGAAAAAACAATTAGAATGATGAAGGAAGTAGGACTGCCCCGGGCAGAAGAATTATACAAAGCCTATCCCCATCAACTATCCGGAGGGATGCGGCAAAGAATTGTAATTGCAATAGCGCTAATGAATGAAACAGACTTAATCATCGCAGATGAGCCAACGACAGCATTAGATGTAACGATCCAATCGCAAATACTTGAACTATTTCAAAAGATAAAGCATACACGAAATGCTTCGATGATTTTTATTTCCCACGACTGGGGCGTCATTCGTAAAATTTGTGATCGCGTTCTTGTCATGTATGCGGGACATATCGTTGAAGAAGGGCCGGTAGCTGATATTTTGCAGCGTCCAATGCATCCATATACAAAGGGATTGCTACAGGCAATTCCTGATCATAAGAAAAGAGGGACGGAATTGTACACGATCCCTGGCAGGGTACCGGCTTTGAAGGAAAGAAAAGGCGGCTGTCCGTTTGTCGACCGTTGTTCAGTAAGGCGTGATATCTGCAGGACAGCTTTTCCGGAAAAAATAACCGATGGCAGGCAAGCCGTTCGATGTCATTTATATATCAAAGAAGGTGCGGCTATGTCATGAAACCTTTGATTGAGGCAGATCAAATTTATAAGCACTATAAGCAAAGGAAAAGGAATATTTTTCAGAAAGACATTTTTGTGAAGGCGGTAAATGGTGTTTCTTTTACTTTATATCCCGGTGAGTCATTTGGCTTAGTAGGAGAAAGCGGCTGCGGGAAATCAACAACTGGTCAAGTTATATTACAATTAATCAAACAGACAAGCGGTACGATAAAATATAAAGGAAGGGATATTTCGACTTTTTCCGTTATAGAAATGAAAGCGTGGCGGAAGAAAGTGCAAATCGTTTTTCAAGATCCGTATTCTGCCCTTAATCCGAAGAAAACCATTAAGTGGATTTTGCAGGAGCCGTTAGAGATTCATAAAATCGGAGACAAAAAATCAAGAAGAAAAAAAGTTATCCAAACATTAGAAGATGTCGGACTCGATGATTCTTTTTTGGATCGTTTTCCGCATGAATTAAGCGGCGGGCAACGACAGCGGGTAGCGATTGCTTCCGCAATGATTTTAGAACCGGAGTTTATCGTGATCGACGAAGGTGTTTCTGCTCTTGATGTATCAGTACAGGCACAAATATTAAATTTGTTAAAGAAATTGCAGAAAAAATACGACCTGACTTATTTATTTATTTCCCATGATTTAAATGTCGTGCAATATTTTTGTGATCGTATTGCGGTTATGTATTTAGGAGAAATTGTCGAGCTCGGTAAAACAGAAGAAATTGGTGAAAATCCGAAGCATCCCTACGCAGAAGCTTTATTTTCCGCAAATCCAACACTGAATGGGGAAGCCGCTTCTACGATCGTTTTAAAAGGGGATGTACCAAACCCGGCCAGTCCGCCAAGCGGTTGTCCGTTTCATACGAGATGCAGGAATGTCATGGAGATTTGTAAAACAGCAAAACCGGAATACCGCCAATTTGAAACAGGACAGCAAGTGAGCTGCCACTTATATAATAGCAATTCTGATCAACCGGCAGATTAAGTTATTTTCAGGAATAGAAATTTAAAAATGGACATGTTTATCTCAGATTAAGGGGCAGTAATACCCCCGCCTCAAAGTGGAGGTAAGACTAATCATGTTAGGCGGGGGATAAACTGCCCCTAAAAGCCCGATTGGTGAGACAAGGTTTTTCTTAGAGCTTCAGCTCTTAGAAAAATCAGTCAGGCTTCGCGTGATAAGGAGTTTCTTTGGGCTTTAGCCCTTAGAAACTTCAATCGGGCTTCGCGCGATAAGGTTTCTCTTAAGGCTTCAGCCTTTAGAGAAATCAGTCAGGCTCCGCGTGATAAGGTTTTTCTTAGGAGTTCAGCCCTTAGAAAAATCAATCAGGCTCAGCGTGATAAGGAATATCTTAGAGCTTCAGCTCTTAGATATTTCAATCGGGCTCCGCGCGACTAACCATCAGTGGGGGATAAAGGCCGACTAAAATCTCAGGCATCCTGTTGAAACGTCGGCACTAGTACGTCCTGTACGTCGGAAAACCCCCACTGATTGAAGTTTCACTTTATAGGAAAATTGGTTCAGTGAGTTAGTATTTATGATCGTGCCGCATATGCGGCATGGTTGTCTATTTGGGATACCCCACTTGGAGATGAAAGTGGCGGTCTTCTCTCATAACAGGAAAAAAGTATTCTGCGGTATGTGGAGGGATATGATGAAGTGCGGGGTAATTTCAGATTTACACATTGATGGAAATCGTAACACGGTTCCCGAAGAATCAAGCTTTGTGGAAATTTTAGCAGCAAAAATGGAAAAGGAAGCACTTGATGTGCTGCTGCTTGCAGGAGATGTTTCCAATGATTATCGGGAAGGGATAAATTTTTTAGAAGAATTGCAAAATAGGAGCAGTGCGAAAGTTCTTTTTGTTCCGGGCAATCATGATTACTGGTCGAAAGAAAATAATGTCACCGATACGTGGAAAATTT
Organism: Bacillaceae bacterium Marseille-Q3522; assembly: GCA_017898095.1. Classification (GTDB taxonomy): domain Bacteria; phylum Bacillota; class Bacilli; order Bacillales; family Cytobacillaceae; genus JAGKQJ01. Next base: position 9,599 of record JAGKQJ010000089.1, read on the forward strand.
ATCGTGCCTTTCAGAAATGGGAGGGTTGCATTTCGGAAAAACCGTATTTATTAAACAAGGATTGGGTCGTGATTGGCAATTCCGGCTGGTACGATCATTCTTTTGGCAGTCCGGACTTTTCAGAAGCCGAATTTAAAAAAATGAATTATATGGACCGGACCTGGCAAGATTCGATTTATACAAATTGGGGCAGGGAAAATGCCGCTGTTCACCGCTATTTCTATGAAAAAATCGAAGCAGAATTGCGGGAATATGCCGGTAAAAATATCATCATGATGACGCATATGTTAACCCACCCTTATTTTACAGTGCCGATGCCGAATGAACTTTGGGCTTATTTTAATGCATTTTTAGGCAGTAAAGAATACAGCAATTTATTCGAAAAATATCCAATTTGCTACAGCATAATGGGTCACGTCCATTACCGGAAATATTATCGCACGGATAACACTGCGATGATTTGTGCCTGCCTGGGAAATCACAATGAGTGGCGAACGAAAGATTTAGCAAAAGAAATCGATGATGCGATGTTTTGTTTTTCGATTGATTGAAAGTGCCATTTAACTCTAGATTAAGCCCCACGCAAAGCGCGGGGCTTAATCTAGAGTTGTTTAATTGCTTCTCATTTCAACGGAAGAATGCGCTCTTATCAACTTGTCACGTCATCGAACTCCATATTTTTTATAATAATGCAACTTCAGCGATTCGCTTAACCCTTTATCTTTGTTATAGTCAAAATGAAAAAAGAAAAATAGAGGTTCTAGCATACCCTCTTTAAAAATACTAGGAAACAGCGCTGCTTTCTTAGTGGTGCTGTTTCCTTTTTGAGCAGATGGCTGCGTGGAGTGTCCGGCATGTACGTACCCTCCCACAGTTACATGCATTAGTGTGGTCGAATAAGCGGGGCGTTTAATTAATCCGGTAAATGCACACAGAGCATAATGATAGAGTAAGTAATGAAAGTTGATTCATATTGATGATGTATTTTCCAAATCGGCGAAAAATGATAACATTTAGATAGAAAGTAGACCTGCTTTTCGATCAAATTAGATAAGAGAGGAATTTCAAGTAATGGAGATAAAAACAGTCTCAATCATCGGCTTGGGAGCATTAGGTATTTTATTTGGCCATCATTTAGGAAAAAGAATGCCGAGAGAAGATTTACGGATTATTGCTGATGAGGACCGTATCAAAAGATATCAGAGAGAGGGCGTATATAGTAATGGGGAGCCGTGCGACTTTTACTATGTAACACCGGAAGAGAAATCAGAGCCGGCTGATTTACTGATTTTTGCCGTGAAGTTTAATAGTTTAAAAAAGGCGATCCAAGCAGCGCGTCATCATGTCGGAGAAAACACGATTATTTTATCAGCATTAAACGGAATCTCAAGTGAAGCGATGATTGGTGAAGCTTTTGGAATGGAAAAAATTCTTTATTGTGTGGCACAAGGGATGGACGCATTGAAGGTCGGTAATCAATTAACCTATGACCATATGGGAATGCTCTGCTTTGGCGAGCGGGAACCCGGTTATATTTCTGAAAAAGCAAAAAGAGTAGCGGCATTTTTTGAGAAGACGGACTTTCCTTATGAAATAGATCCCAACATGATAAAAAGACAGTGGGGAAAATTTATGCTGAATGTAGGAGTGAATCAAACCGTTGCGGTTCACCGGGGCAATTTTGCCGATATCCAAAAGCAAGGAAAGCCAAGAGAGATGATGATTGCCGCAATGAAAGAAGTGATGATCCTGTCGCAAAAAGAAGGGATTGGATTAACGGAAAAGGATTTACACTATTGGTTAGAAGTCGTAGATGCGTTGGGTCCGCAAGGAAAACCATCGATGGCGCAGGATGTAGATGCAAAAAGATACAGTGAAGTCGATTTATTTGCGGGCACAATAGTGGAATTAGGAAAGAAACACGGAATCCCGACACCGGTAAATCAGGAACTGTATGAGAGGATTAAAAGAATAGAAAGCGAATATGAAGGTTAAACGGATGCAGAAGATCACATAGTAACAGCAATTTTTTTTATTGTAAAATAGAGCCGATTTCCCGTTCCAAATAAATGTATTTAAGTGCAGTTAGTCGTCCATCTTTCTCAATATATTTTACCAAACCCGAATGAATTCGTCAGGGTGGTTTGGAGTTATATTTTTAACCATACATAAAATAACCGTTCCATTCTAATTGGGCGGTTTTTTATTTTGAGTATCGTAATCATTTTAAAAAATTCACGAAATGAAGAACGCTGTATTTTAAGGAAATGACTATAATAAAAGTTTTTGAAATCGAAATCTTTGTCAATATAATCCTCTTCTTTCCTTTATTTTTTTAAAATATTGCCGATGAAAAACTATGAGATATTTATTTTTCAACAGGGGAGGAAACATGATATGTTAGACGTTTACTCATTAAACAAGCAGTATATTGGAGGAATTTGGCGGGACGGGAAAAGTGAAAAAAATCTGCTTGATAGGAATCCTTTTGATGGTAAAATAATCACACAATTTAAAATGGCAAATGTAGCGGATGTTGATGAAGCCTATAAAGCGGCATGGGACGCGAAAGAAAAGTGGGATAAAATCAACGCTTATCAAAAAAGAAATATATTAGAAAAGGCTGTTGATTACATAGAAAAAAATGAAGAGGTAATCACAAAAACCATTATCGAAGAATTAGGCGGGACGAGATTAAAAGCAGCCTTTGAGATCGGGTTAGTGAAGGATATGATAAAAGAAGCGGCAACTTTTCCATTGCGAGTGGAAGGGAAGATTTTGCCATCAACAGAAATTGAAAAAGAGAATCGCTTATACAGAGTACCGGTTGGAGTTGTCGGAGTTATTAGTCCGTTTAATTTTCCGTTTTTCTTATCCGTTAAATCTGTTGCGCCGGCACTGGGGGCGGGAAATGGTGTTGTCTTAAAACCACACGAAGAAACACCGATTACAGGCGGCACACTAATCGCAAAAATCTTTGAAGAAGCGGGAGTTCCGAAAGGTTTGCTGAATGTCGTTGTAACCGATATCAACGAAATTGGTGATGCATTTGTTGAACATCCAATTCCGCGAATTATTTCTTTTACCGGCTCTGCAAAAGTTGGCAGTTACATTGGCCAACTGGCAGTTAAAAATTTCAAAAAACCGATCCTTGAATTAGGCGGGAACAGTGCATTGATCGTTTTGGAAGATGCTGATTTGCAATATGCGGTAAATGCTGCAACATTCAGCCGTTTTACCCATCAAGGGCAAATTTGCATGTCGGCAAACCGCATCCTGGTGCAAAGACCAGTATATAAAGACTTCATTGAAAAATTTAAAGAACGGGTTTCCGCATTAACCGTAGGGGATCCAAAAGATTCGGACACGATTATTGGCCCCGTCATGAATGAAAGACAGGCAAATACATTGAAACAGCAAGTGGAGGAAGGCATCAGGCAAGGTGCAAAGGCGGTGCTGAAAGGTTCTTTTACAGACAATCTTGTCGAACCAACCATATTAGCAGATGTAGGTCCAGAAATGTCTGTTGCCCAAGAAGAATTATTTGGACCGGTAGTATGTGTCATTCCCTTTGATAGTGAGGAAGATGCCATATCAATCGCTAACAATACAAATTTTGGTTTAAGCGGATCGGTTCATACGAAAAATATTGCAAAAGGGGTAGAAATAGCGAAGAAAATTCATACCGGTATGATTCATGTTAATGACATTACTATTGATGATGAGCCTATTATTGCTTTTGGCGGCGAAAAGCATTCAGGTTTGGGACGATTAAATGGAAAGTGGAGTCTGGAAGAATTCACTACTCTGAAGTGGATATCGATTCATTATGGTCAGAGAACGTTTCCTTATTAATATTGAAAGGGGTTAAAAAGACTATGAGTGAAACAAGTGTAAAAACAGATAAAATTTTAGAAGCTTTTATGGAGGTTGCTCCTTATTTAAATCAACTGGTGTCAGACGATATTACCGTAGGGATTTATGATATGGAAAAACTTTTATTAAATATACCTGGGAAAACTTTTTCTTTAAATGTAAAACAAGGGGATCCTTTGCAAGAAGGAGATATTATTACGAATGCGATAAGAGAAAATACGGGAAAACAGCAAATTGTACCGAAAGAATTATTCGGTTTTCCTTTAATCGCAAGAGCGATCCCGCTTCATGATGGGGAAGGCAATGTGATTGGCGGGGTTGGTTTGGGAACCAGTTTAGAAAAGGCAAATGGATTATATGAAGTTGCCGAAAGTTTATCGGCTGTTGTCGAGCAAACAACAGCAACCATTATCGAAATCAATGATTCTGTTACAAAACTGGCAAATCAGGTGAATGTTGTCACAGATCAAGTAAAAGAAGTAAATAAAGGCGCTGATCAAATCGGGAAGATTTCTAATACGGTGAAAGAGGTCTCTGAACAAAGCAATCTCCTTGGTTTAAACGCTGCAATTGAGGCTGCACGCGCCGGGGAATATGGCAGAGGTTTTTCGGTTGTTGCCGATGAAATCAGAAAGCTGGCAAATAATTCAAAGGAACAAGTGACGCAGATTGACCAAATTACAAATAATATTCAACAGCTAATTATCCAATTAGACGAGTCATTTTCGGGAATCAATGAAGTAACAGAAAGCCAGGCATCTGCGATTCAACAAATTTCCGCAACGATGCAAGAAGTAAGCACTAGAGCCGAACAATTAGCGAAAATGGCAGAAAGCACCTTGAATGGAGAAGAAAATGAAGCCGGTTAAGTTTTTCCCGCTCAGGAAAGCTTCCCGCCATAATGGATTTTGTTAGAGGATATATTTTTCTTATATAGGGATAGATAAGAAAGCGCATTATTTCAAGTTATTGAATTGAAGTTAATGCGCTTTTTTGAAATACAGATCATGAAGATCAAATTACACCGATATAGTTTTATTTCCACGTTCATTGATTCTGTGCTGAAAAATGCTTGCATTTTTCCATGGATTAGTTAGAAAGAAAGGGTAAACAAAAAGTTATCACTTATTAGAGTAAAAGTTATGACTAAAAAAACTTTGATTAAGCTGAAAAAAGTCTGAAAAATTTTGTTTTATATAATGTGATTAAGCCCCAAAAAGGTGGAATTTATTAAAAAAATAATACAAAACCACAATATATCGCTGCTGTTTTCCTTTATTTTCTAACTATATATTG
>JAGKQJ010000008.1 GCA_017898095.1 Bacillaceae bacterium Marseille-Q3522
ACGATCATTGTACATGTAAGCTTGAAGGAAAAGTAATCGATCTCGGATATATATCGCCGGTTTTTTGGCACGATGACGAAGTTGATTGGGAGTACGGATATTAATTATTAAAATTCTGAACATAAAACCTCTGGAATACGGAAGATTCCGGAGGCTTTATGTTCTCTTTTTTTTTTGCAAATAACCGCGAAGCTGCATTTTTTTGCTATAATGGGGTTTACGTTTAATATTACAGGAGGTTATCTCGGTGGAGCATTTAGTAAACGCAGCGGTGAAAAATATCGAAATATCCGGAATCAGAAAATTTTACAATATGGTTGCTAATACTAAAAATATGATATCATTAACGATTGGCCAGCCGGACTTTCCCACTCCTAATCATGTGAAGGAAGCGGGAAAACAGGCGATTAATAATAATTTTACTTATTATACACATAACGCCGGAATGTTGCATCTAAGACAGGCTGCAGCACACTTTGTCCGGCAGAAATATGACTTAAAATATGAACCTGAAACAGAAATAATCGTTACAACAGGGGCAAGTGAAGCAATCGATATTACTTTTCGGACGATTTTATCTTCCGGATGTGAAGTGATCCTGCCGGGACCTGTGTATCCCGGCTACGAACCGCTAATCCGTTTATGCGGTGCTATTCCTGTTTATGCCGATATTCGTAAGCATCAATTCCGTCTGACGGCTGATGTTTTAAAATCATATATTACGGAAAAAACACGCTGTATTGTATTGCCATACCCTTCAAATCCTACCGGAGTTAGCTTATCTGCGGCAGAACTAAAAGAAATTGCCGATTTACTGCATGATAAAGAAATCTTTGTTCTGGCTGATGAAATATACAGTGAGCTTGTTTATGACCAGCAACATGTTTCAATTGCGTCCATGTTAAAAGAAAAAACAATTCTGATTAACGGACTATCCAAATCGCACTCAATGACAGGATGGCGTATAGGCCTCTTGTTTGCACCTGCACCTATTACAAAGCATTTGCTGAAGGTTCACCAATACAATGTAACATGTGCCAGCTCCATTTCACAAATGGCTGCACTTGAAGCATTGGAAAACGGTGTTGATGATGCACTTTCTATGAAAGAAGAGTATAGAAAAAGAAGGGACTATGTCTTTCAAAGACTTTATAACATCGGACTCGAAGTAATTAAGCCGGAAGGTGCTTTTTATTTCTTCGTGAAAATTCCGGATGGTTCTGTTACATCGCTTGATTTTGCACTTCAATTGGCGAATGAAAGGAACGTTGCTGTCGTACCGGGAAGTGCCTTTTCATCTTTTGGAGAAGGTTATTTCCGTTTATCTTACGCCTGCTCAATGGAAACGTTAAAAGAGGGGCTAGACCGTCTGGAATCCTTTTGCCAGTTTCATTTACTACAATAGTCCGATGTGAACTTGTTTTCCGAATCCCGCCGCTCATTCAAACAAAAAAACGAGTAAAAGGAATGATTGCTTTTACTCGTTTTTTCTTGTCATAATGAAACAAATATGTTTTCAACTGACTTCGTATGAATCTTTCATTAAGGACAAACAGTTTCAACGTGGTGTGATTTTTCTTAAAAGATGAAAGCAGAAATAATCCGCTTTATCTTTCCCAGTATTTATATAACGCCTGCGTTCCGCTGTTTTCCTCTCCTTGCTCAGCAAGCTGACTGTATAAACTTTTTGCCAGTGTTAATCCGGGGGTTTCCATCCCCATTGCTTCAGCCTCTTGTAAAGCAATATTCATATCTTTAATAAAATGTTTAATATAAAAACCCGGTTCAAAGTTCCCTGCTATCATTCGGGGGGCTAAATTGGATAAAGACCAGCTGCCTGCAGCCCCGGATGAAATGCTTTTTAAAACATTAATCGGATCAAGTCCGGCTTTTTCTGCATAGACAATCGCCTCGCAAACACCAATCATATTGGAGGCAATCGCAATTTGGTTACACATTTTTGTATGCTGACCGCAACCTGCATTCCCTTGATAAACAATATTTTCTCCTAAAATCTTAAAAATTGGCAAGACAGCGGTAAAGTCCGCTTCTTCTCCGCCAACCATAATGGACAGTTTTCCCTCTTTAGCACCGATATCTCCTCCGGAAACAGGGGCATCAAGAGCATGAATTTGTTTTTTCTTTGCTTCAAGCGCGATTTTTTTTGCTAAGCTTGGAGTTGAAGTTGTCATATCAATGACAAATGATTGCGGCTTTCCATTGGTGATGATGCCATTTTCACCAAGATATACTTCTTCTACATCGGTTGGAAAACCGACCATCGTAATAATCAGATTCGCTTTTTCAGCAACTTCCTTTGGGGTGGATGCCCATTTTGCGCCTTGTTCAAGCAACCCGTTTGCTTTTTCTTTTGTACGGCTATAGACAACGAGAGGATAGTTGGCATGAAGTAAATTTAAGGCCATACTTTTTCCCATGACGCCGGTGCCGATAAAACCAATAACTGTATTCTCATGAGTAATCATATTTTTATTTCCCCTCTCTCAAGAATTATGGAGATATGGAAGCTGTTTAATTCTTTACCGCGGAAATAAATCCGGCGATTATATCGATTTTATTTGTCCGCCATCAACGAGAAAAGAGCTTCCTGTCATATAAGTGTTTGCATCAGATGCTAAAAAAGTTACCACTTTTGCAAATTCTTCCGGCTTTCCGTAGCGATTTAACGGAATTTTACTTAAATTCTGTTTTTCCAGCTCTTCTCTTGTTATTCCCTGCTTTTTCGCATTCACTTCATCCAGATATATAATACGGTCTGTCGCGATACGGCCGGGGGCAACTGTATTGACAAGGATATTATCTTTGGCAAATTCAGATGCTAATGTTTTGGATAAACCGACTACTCCAGTTCTAAAGGTATTCGATAAAAGTAAGCCTGGAATTGGTTCTTTAATGGAGGAGGAGGCAATATTTATAATTTTTCCTCCCTGTTTTTTCAAATATGGTAATGCCTCTCTGATTAAACGTATGTAAGACAACAAGTTCAATTCAAACGCAGCCTGCCAATCTTCATCTGAAAATGATTCAAATGAACCAGTTGGCGGTCCGCCGGCATTATTAATAAGAATATTAATTGTTCCAAATGCTTCAACTGTTTTTTGCATAAGATTTTTTATATCTTGTACATTGGTGACATCCGCCTTTACATAGCTGACTTTTCCTTTTCCGATTGCTTGCAGTTCTTCCTGAACAAGCTGCAGTTTCTCTGCACTGCGTCCGGAAATGATTACATTTGCGCCTTCTTTTAATAACTCAGCTGCAACTGCTTTCCCCAGTCCCTGGCTTGAAGCAGCAACTACAGCTGTTTTGCCTTCAAGATGAGTATCCATTGTTTTTCCGTTGCCAAAACCTTATAAAAATCTATTAAGCTTGATAATTTTCTTTGCAGATGTCATTTTTATAATGTTGCTTGTTTTGACGAAACGGTTTCCCTCCTTGTTCATTTGATTTTTTCAAGAAACTTGACGCTGCAACTTGCGAAGGCGTTTCTCTGCCTTTTTAATCTTCTCTTCCTGCTTATTATAGCAAAGCTTCTCTTTCCTTGTCATTTCACTCAAGAAAAAGTTCAGCAATACACAAAAAAAACCGACCAAATGAATGATCGGCAATAATGGGGGAAAATGAATTTGTCATTTGTTGCTCCTATCTTCATTTTACCCGATTAAACGTTCTCTAAACATAAAAATTCATAAAAAATCTATTTACAATTCTGTTGCAAGTTTTACAGCATTTATAACTTCTTCTGTCGTACTCATTTGAATAGCCTCGTTCGCCAATTGTTCCATCTTCGCTTTTGATAAACGGGAAATTTGTGAACGTGCCTTTAAAATGGATGTAGCACTCATAGAAAATTCATCGAGTCCAAGTCCTAATAACAGCGGAATTGCCGTTTCATCGCCGGCCATTTCTCCGCACATTCCCGTCCATTTACCTTCTTTGTGAGATGCATCTACTACCATTTTTACAAGGCGTAAAATAGATGGATTATAAGGTTGATATAAGTAAGAGACTCTTTCATTCATCCGGTCAGCAGCCAATGTGTATTGGATTAAATCGTTTGTTCCGATACTAAAGAAGTCTACTTCCTTGGCAAATTGATCTGCGATAACGGCGGTTGAAGGAATTTCAACCATAATCCCCAATTCAATATGATCAGAGACTTTCGTACCTTCACGAACAAGCTTTTCTTTCTCTTCTTCAAGGATTGCTTTTGCAGCAAGGAACTCCTTAATGGTTGCAATCATCGGGAACATAATTTTTAAATTGCCGTACGTGCTTGCTCTAAGAAGTGCCCGTAATTGTGTGCGGAAAATTCCTTGCTCTTCCAGACAAAGCCTGATCGCTCTGAAACCAAGAAACGGATTCATTTCTTTTGGCAGGTTTAGATAAGGAAGCTCTTTGTCTCCGCCAATATCCAATGTCCGGACAACAACAGGCTGGCCGTTCATCCCTTCAAGAACTGCTTTATAGGCTTCAAACTGCTCTTCTTCTGACGGCAGTTGATCCCTTCCCATATAAAGGAACTCTGTCCGGTATAAGCCGACACCTTCGCCGCCATTGTCGATAACGCCTTTTAAATCCTTTGGCGTACCTATGTTTGCAACTAACTCAACCTGATGGCCGTCGGAAGAATTGGTTTTTTCATTTACTAACTTTGCCCATTCTGCTTTTTGCTTTTCATAATCGGCCTGAATCGCCTCATACTGCTTTATTTCCTCTTCGCTAGGATTTACGTGTACCTGCCCTTTAAGACCGTCAACAATGACGACATCCCCGTTAGAAATTTCTTTTGTTGCCTGCTTTGTTCCAACAACAGCAGGAATCTCAAGGGAACGGGCCATAATAGCTGAATGGGAAGTTCTTCCTCCAATGTCAGTGGTAAACCCTTTCACAAACTGACGGTTCAGCTGCGCGGTGTCAGATGGCGTCAGATCTGCGGCAACAATGATGACCTCTTCATCAATCATGCTCGGATTTACAATTTCTGCACCGAGCAAATGGGAAAGAACCCGTTTCGTAACATCACGGATATCCGCCGCTCTTTCTTTCATATATTCATTATCCATTTGTTCAAACATCGTAATAAACATAGAAGAAATTTCCTCTAAGGCATACTCTGCATTAACAAGTTCTTTTTTAATCTTATCTTTAATCGGTGTAATAAGCTCAGGATCATTTAAAACGAGTAAATGGGCTTCAAAGATGGCGGCTTTATCTGCTCCAAGATCTTCACCGGCTTTTTTACGAATTGCTTCCAAATCGGAGAGAGAAACCTGCAATGCCTGTTCGAAACGTTTTACCTCATTTTCTACATTTGTAATTGTCTTTTTTTCAAAAGACAAATCAGGTTCCACTAAGCGATATGCTTTTCCATTTAAAAAACTCATTACTCAGCCAAGCCTTCCTTTTTCAACGTTTCTTCAAGGCTGTTAAGCGCATCTTTCTCGTCGCTTCCTTCAGCGGAAATTTTGATTTCAGCATTCTGGCCAACCCCTAAAGACATAACACCCATTATAGATTTTAAATTCACTTTTTTCCCTTTATATTCTAAATTTATTTCAGAATCAAATTTGCTTGCTGTTTGCACTAATAAAGTTGCCGGGCGTGCATGTATGCCTGTTTCTGCGATTACTTTAAATTGTTTTTCTACCATTCGGATCATACTCCTTCTTCATTATTTTTTTGTAAGGTAAAAAATATGATAATCATGCTGTCTCATTAACTTAAATCAAACATTTGCGGTAGTCAAGTTTCAACTATCTTATTGTTTCCGATCAAGGAATTTATCATGTAAAAAGACTTTCCTTCTAATATAAGCCACTCGACAACTGATATCTTCATCAAAAAGAATAGCATGTCCACTCGAATCAAACAATGAAAATTAAAAGAAATTTTTGCGTTTTTGTAAATTTTTTTTATGAATCGCTTCCATACAGGGAATATTTTCTACCTAGTTTCTTTGATAATATGTTTAATTCTTTTAATTTCCATTTTATAATGATGTTCCTCTTCTTCAGAAATAGGCTTATTCCCGTAGCGGGCATTTTCATATATCTGATTCATCAGCTCGTATTTATTTATCCCGATCCGCCGCAACCAATCAACAACTGTTTCAAATGGTCTCCGCCCTTTCCTATGTTTTTTGGCATATTTTTCCAAAAGGAAAATTTCTTTACGAATCCGATTTCCCGGAGCCTTTATTTTTCTGCGGTACGATATTTTATCAGGCTCTTTCCCGAACCCGGTATCGATTGAATATGACTTTTCTTGCAATTGCTCTTCCGTCTTCTTATGGCGCCTTTTTTTATAAAAATAAAGTAATAGAAATGCTGCAACAAGAGCACTTATGATCAAGGTGAAAATCATAAAATTATTGGCAGATGCGGCGGATTTTGGTATTTCTGTATCAAGACCCTGCTCTCCGTAAAAACCTTCCTCTTCGGGTGAGGGCATATTTACTTCAGAAAATTCCAATTCCGCTAAAAAAGAAAGAGGATATCCGAAAAAGAGTAAAATACGCATAACACCGGAAAGTGCAACAACAAACAATTTCTGAACGAGCGGCCAGATAAAAGCAAGCAACACTGCACAAACAGAGATAATTGCAATCATACTTGCAAAATGGACGAAGAATGTTCTTTTCTCATTTTTTGATGTATCTAGAGATGACCATCTTTTCAAAAAACGGCCTATTAAGGTGAAGAAAACTTGTACGAGCATCATGGCAATGATTATCGGTGCATATTGTTTATCATTCATCGCGATTAACAGTAAAAAAATTGTCCACACAAGAGAAAACAACATCATAGGTGCTTCTGTCTGTTTGTCCGGATGATGTATATGCATGTTTGCCCGCCAAAAAATATAGATACCCACAAAAATAACCATTAGGAATGGAAAGTGCAATACATTCCCAATCAATAATAATAACGGTGTACATACAAGAAAATAGAGAATTATTCCTTTTTTCGGAAATTTCAAGAGTAATAATAGTGAAAAAAGAGAACTTCCAAGAAAAAATGCGCACAATGTCAAAACAGGGATCGGCATTGCTTTCCAAATATATTCGAGAAAAAAGACAAGTGTCAGAAAGATGGTGTCAATGGTTAGCTTAAAATATATATGCCAAAATTGGCGCTTCATGATCCTGTCACTTCCTTTTTCAAAAAACGTAACGGTGTTAAAGCGGCTGTATTCTCGAATATATCTAATTGCAATACTGTTGTTCCTTTATGCTCGATTTCTGCTAAACAGCTGTCAATTTCATCATCACGGCAGCCGCAATGAATCAAATAAGGCATCTGAAAAAGATGGCGTGAATAATAAGCAAGCACATTATGATAAGGGAAACACCCTTGATTCCCTACTAATGCTAACGTTTCTAATATCTTTTGCAAATGAGCATGACCAGTCCCCGGCGGAAGATAGAAAAACGGCGGTGAACCGGCAGTTAATACATTAATGCAAAGCGAATAAGGAATCGCATTTTTTTCCGCAAAATAAGCAATCGTTGCTGCGCTGCTCAATATTTTTTCAATCTCATTACTTAAATAGATCCCGTCTGACAAATTTAGCGAAATCATCATTCCTTTTTCTGTTATATGATCGTACACTTTTGTTTGCAGTTTTTGCTTCCTGACACTTGCTTTCCAGTGAATACGATGAAAACTATCCGTATGGATGTAGTCTCTTGTTCCAGCAGGCAACATCGTATCTTCAAAGAGTGAAAATGCAGTCTGCGAATTTCCTGGACGATTTGCGAAAAAAGATTGTCCGATTTTTACCGGGAATATCTTCGGATAAACAACCGCATCTTGTTTCATGTATGGAACGACCGCCAGAATCGTTTCGCCAAAGCCAAAAAAATGCGGGATATGTAGTTCAATTTTCCGTATTTTCGCTACTCCTTTTTTTCTGGATTTATATGGAATATGGATATTGCTTCTCTGTTTGGAAAGGAGCGAAAACGGGATCTTAACTGTATATTTTGCAAAATGACCCGATTCCTTGCTGTGTACCGGTGTTACTACATCATCAAAGATAACATAGAGACTGGCATTCATGATTGGAAGCCCGTTATTATAAAAAGACAATATCCACTTTCCTTCCTCTCCGATAAAAAAGCGCGACCGGGAATAGTGATTTTGTAAGATTAGCTGTTTTCCCAGTTGATTAAAATAAAAAGAATTCGCGGCAAATAACAAGACGAGCAGAAATACGAGATTAAGAAACAACCATGATCTTGTATACATCGAGAAAAACAATAGTACAATTCCAAGAACGCCGGTAATAATAAATGATTTGTCTTCTATTTGATATTTCGTCCATTCCATTTATTTCTAACCTGCCTCAACCGGAACTGGTACAAGGTCCATAACTTCCTGCACCACCTTTTCCGCAGATTTTGTTAATGAAGCTTCGGTGGATAGGACGATACGATGTCCGATTACATATGGTGCCATATCTTTAATATCCTGCGGTACGACAAAATCTCTTCCGCAAAGCAATGCTTTCCCTTGGGAAGCCCTCATCAACGCTAAAGACCCTCTCGGGCTTACCCCTAAATCAATCGATTGCTGCCTGCGGGTTTCCCTGATGATCCCGAGAAGATAATTTTCCACATCTTCACTTATTTGTACCTTTAGCGCCGCCTTTTTCCATTCTTTAATCTCATCTGCGTTCAGGATCGTTGCTATCAGTGCCTGTGCTGTTTCACCGCGATAAAGTTTTAACATTTCTTTCTCTTCTGTTAAAGTTGGGTAATCCATCGTAAGTTTGATAAAAAAACGGTCCATTTGTGCTACCGGCAATGGAAAAGTACCTTGCAGAGATTCAATCGGATTTTGTGTCGCAATCACCATAAAAGGCTCTTGAAGTGGAATCGTATGTCCATCAATAGTAACTTGTCTCTCTTCCATTGCTTCCAACAAGCTTGATTGCGTCCGCGGCGTAGCCCGGTTTATTTCATCCGCAAGAACAATATTTGCCATAACCGGCCCAGTACGAAACTCAAATTGCTGCTCCTTCGGGTTATAAAATTGAATACCGGTTACATCACTCGGCAAAACATCCGGAGTAAATTGAATTCTTGAAAAGGTTCCGTTTATTGCATTGGCAAATGTTTTGGCAAGCATTGTTTTTCCTGTTCCAGGGATACTTTCCATTAAAACATGCCCGTTGAAAAGTAAAGAGATGGTAAGCAACTCTATTTCTTTTTCTTTTCCAATTATCACTTTGCTCAATTCTTTTTTTAATTCAACAACTTTTTTTAATTGTTCCATTTTATACCCCCTCGTTTTTTCATTATCACTATTAATTCAGTTGCTGGAGTTGAGAAGCCTGACCCTGTAATCGAACGGTTTTAGCTTCTTGCTTTTTCAGTATAGCGGTAAAGAATATTTCCGCCTCTTTGTGCAATTCCGCGAAAATGTTTAAAATCAGGACGAGTAATAAGATACTTTTGAAAAAGGAGAAAATCATCTTTTTTTACGTAATACTCCGACAATTCTCCACTTTTTAGTTTTTCTAATATATCGGCAATCTCCGCTTCCAAATTGAACCTCTCCTTTATTAAATTCGTTGCAGATCTATTCTATCATATAGCATAACTATTTTTCTTTACGAATCATGCAAATTAGTGCAAACTGTAAGAAAATAAAAAAGTACATAAGGAGAGTTGCTAGTTGAAAAAAGCAGAGGTTGGAAATATTATAGAATTTAGAGAAGGCTTACAAGGAATTGTCGAAAAAGTTAATGAAAATTCAGTGATTGTTGACTTATCATGTATGGATAATTACCGTAATTTAGGCTTGGAACAACGAACAGTTGTAAATCATAAAAATTATAAAATTATTAAATAGCATTTCTATATAAAGTGAAACTTCCATCAGTGGGGTTTTTCGACGTACAGGACGTACTAGTGCCGACGTTGCAACAGTACGCCTGCGCCTTTAGTCGGTAGACGTACAGGACGTACTAGTGCCGACGAAGACATGAGGCCGTGGCGTACTTAGTCGGCCTTCATCCCCCACTGATGGTTAATCACGCGGAGCCTGATTGATTTTTCTAAGGGCTAAAGCCCAAAGAAAAACCTTACCACGCAGAGCCTGGTTGAAATATCTAAGAGCTGAAGCACTAAGATATTCCTTATCACGCGAAGCCTGACTGATTTTTCTAAGAGCTGAAGCTCTAAGAAAAACCTTGTCGCGCGGAGCCCGATTGATTTTTCTAAGAGCTAAAGCTCTAAGAAAAACCTTATTTCACCAATCGGGCTTTTCGGGGCAGTTTATCTCCCGCCTAACTTGATTGGTTTCACCTCCAATTTTGAGGCGAGGTATTACTGCCCCTTAATCTGCGATAAACGGGTGTTAAAAAGATAACGAATGAGAAGCAAGAAGGTCATACGGAAATCAAAAGCCAGAGGTCGGAATCTGACTTCTGACCTCCGGCATCCGCCCTCTGTTTAGCTGCTTATAATATGCTGACTTTTTGAACATCTGCGATAAAAAGTGGAAGGATATCGCAAAATTTTTAAATAGGCAATTGGAAGCTTCTCTTTCATTTTTTCTGTGTTTTTCCCCCTTGTTTTCCCGATTATTTCTTTTCCTGTTGTCCCGGTTTTTCATTTTTCGTTACATTTTCAATTGATTTTTTGATAGAATAAAGTGAAACTTCCATCAGTGGGGGTTTTCTTTCATCCCCCACTGATGGTTAGTTGAACCAATCGGGCTTTTAGGGGCAGTTTATCCCCCACCTAAAATGACTGGTATTACCTCCATTTTTGAGGTGGGGGTATTACTGCCCCTTAATCTGCGATAAAGTTTGTCCTAAGGAAAGGAGATATTTGCATGTTGAAAAAAAACCACTATCTGCGATTGATTGTCGGAATAGTACTGGCACATTTGTTAATGTACTATTCGTTTCAAGATAGAAGTATTTTTTGGTATATTGTAACAGCTTGCGTATTATTTCTCATTAGTTATTCGATTTTTCATGAAGAAATTGAAGACCGTATTTCACCATCACAATATTTTATAGTTGGAACTATTTCAGGTCTGCTGCTTTTTGGTCTTTTTTGGGCAGGTTTTCAAATAATAAATCTATTTCATCTTCCATATATAAATAGTATTGAAGCTTTATACAAGCGATTTGCCCCTTCAGCTTTATGGCATTATATCGTTTTAATGCTTATCATTATTCCAGGTGAAGAGATTTTTTGGCGCGGTTTTGTTCAGAAGAGATTAGCAAAAATGATGAAAACAAGTTGGGCGATTGTCGCCGCTTCCCTATTGTATGCTTCCGTTCAACTATACTCCGGATTTGCGATTCATTTCATTGCAGCTCTTATTGCCGGTACTTTCTGGGGAATCCTTTACGCCTGGAAAAAAAGTATGCCGCTGGTAATCGTCTCCCATTTAATTTTTGACCTATTTCTTTTCCTCCTCCTGCCATTTAAATAGAGGTGTGAATAGTGTGGGAAGAGGTGAGGCTGGAGGAAACTATACAGTAATTTCTAACTTCTCATCTCTTCTTTTAAAAATACAGGCTTCTTATCGCAGTTTTTGCTGCGGTTTTTTTATTAGCATGATAATAAATACAACACCTATATATCCGAATAAAGGATATAAATAAGAAATTAATGAACTATAATTAAAAAAGCTAATCGTAAATGTAATGAGGAATATAGCAAAGATGATCGGCAATTTTGGAAGTGCTACATAAATATTTATCTGGCGCTCCAACCCAAAAACGTTTCCGATTACCGAGGTAAAAATCTCCCCATAAATAATAAGGATATAGACCCAAAACAATTCTGGCGCGAAATTCTTAACCATTGTCGCGATTGGAATATGATAGTCTTCTACATTCGGGAGCATCATTAACGTTAAATGGCTCGATAATAAAATGATGGTCAATGCAGAACCGCCTATAATTCCTCCCCATTTTACTATTTTCAAATCGTTTATTTCGGAGGCAATAGGCACTAATACTGCCTGTGCCAGAACAATATTTAACGCTGCATAGGCAAGTGGAGATGCTGCAACCTTCCAACCATTTTCAACTACTGGAATATACAAAAGCTGATTCAAAAAATCTGCTATAAAAATAGATTTAAAAAGCATAAAAAAACTAAAAAATAAGAGCATCGGTACGACAAATGAATTTACGGCAAAAATACCTTTAATTCCGAGGGCCATCACGGATACCGATAAGATAATCGTAATTACCACACCAAGAATTTTGGAAGTATGCAACTGTTCTTCAAAAACAGCTCCTGCTCCGGAAAGCATAACCGCACATACCCCAAATAGCATGAAAAGCAGCACAATATTAAAAATGTTGCCAAACAATTTTCCAAATAAATAAACATTTATTTCTTGATAAGATTTTGCATTTATTTGCACGGAGATTGTCATTAGCCTTACTCCGGAGAAAATTAGCAAACAACCGCTTAACAAGATACCAAGTATACCCAAAAAACCAAATGATGTAAAAAATTCAACAATTTCTCTTCCTGTAGCAAATCCGGCGCCGACAATCGTACCTACGTAGACTGCACCAATTTGTATTGCTGCTCCCCACTTATTTTTCACAATATTTCCCCCTCTCCCCATATAACTTTATGATGAATTATTAAAAGAAAGACGAGCTTTTTATTGCTAATTTGGCACTCAAAAAATGCAAAGAGATTAAAAAATCTTAACTTCGCCTTCCTTTGAAAGTCTTATCGAAGGAAACTTTTATCCATTAACACAGATCAAATGCAAATTACTTGAAAGTCAAAGAAAGTCAAACTATAATGAGCACATAAGGTTAAATATAGTCAAAGTCAGAACAGGAGGTATTAGGCTATGATCTGCCAAAAATGTCATGAAAATATGGCAACAATCGAATTGAAAATGAATGTTAATGGCAACGAATCACATATGCATTTATGTCCCGTATGCTATCAAGAAGAAAAACAAAAATTAGGAATGGGTGCCGGACCATTCTTAAATCAATTTTCTGGCTTTACTTCCTCTCCTTTTGACCAATTAATGCAAGGGAATCCTGTCAACCAGGGAGGACAAAAACAAACAAGTGAAAGAAGAAGTAATAATAACGGGTTTCTCGACCATTTTGGCCGTAACTTAAATCAACTGGCACAAGCCGGATTGATTGACCCTGTTATCGGCCGTGACAAAGAGATTGCCCGTGTTATTGAAATACTAAACAGACGCAATAAAAACAACCCTGTTTTAATTGGTGAACCGGGAGTAGGGAAAACTGCCATTGCAGAAGGGCTAGCTTTAAAAATTGCCGAAGGCTCTGTTCCAAATAAATTAAAAAATAAACTCGTATACTTACTGGACGTCGCCTCATTAGTGGCAAACACTGGAATCCGCGGGCAATTTGAAGACCGGATGAAAAAAATAATCGGCGAACTGCAAAGCAGAAAGAATGTCATCCTTTTTATTGATGAAATTCATTTGCTTGTCGGTGCCGGATCCGCTGAAGGTTCGATGGATGCAGGCAACATATTAAAGCCGGCGCTTGCCAGAGGAGAATTACAGGTTGTCGGCGCCACTACATTGAAAGAATATCGGCAAATTGAAAAAGATGCTGCTTTGGAAAGAAGATTTCAACCAATTGTTATCCAAGAACCAAGTATTGCAGAAACGATCTTAATCTTGAAGGGACTTCAGGAAAAATATGAGAAATACCATGAAGTCACTTACTCTGATGAAGCGATTGAGGCATGTGCCTTTTTATCCCACCGCTATATTCAAGACCGTTTCCTGCCGGATAAAGCAATTGATTTAATGGACGAAGCAGGTTCAAAATTAAATTTAACAATCAATCATACATCTACAGCGGACATTGAAAAACGTCTGAAAGAAATTGCCGAAGAGAAAAAAGCTGTATTGCAACAAGAAAATTATGAACAAGCCGCCAAGCTTCATCAGGAAGAACAAAAGCTGGAGCAATCCCTGCATCAACAAAGCGGGAGCCGGGAAGATGTGAAACTTGTTGTTCAACCTACAGACATTCAAGAAATTGTCGAAGAAAAAACCGGAATTCCTGTAGGAAAACTTCACGATAATGAACAACAAAAGTTGAAAAATCTTGAGCAACAGTTAGGCGAAAGAGTTATAGGCCAGAAAGAGGCTGTTGCAAAGGTAGCAAAAGCAATCCGTCGCAGCCGTGCCGGTTTAAAAGCAAAAAACCGTCCGATCGGATCTTTCCTTTTCGTTGGCCCGACCGGAGTTGGGAAAACGGAGCTCACAAAAACACTTGCACTGGAATTATTCGGCTCAAAAGATGCGATGATCCGCCTGGACATGAGTGAATATATGGAAAAACACAGCATATCAAAAATCATCGGTTCTCCTCCAGGCTATGTAGGTCATGAAGAAGCCGGGCAATTAACGGAAAAAGTCAGACGTAATCCGTACAGCATCATCCTGCTTGATGAAATTGAAAAAGCGCATCCGGATGTACAGCATATCTTCTTGCAAATCATGGAGGACGGACGATTAACGGATAGCCAAGGAAGAACGGTCAGCTTCAAGGACACAGTCATCATTATGACCAGCAATGCCGGCAATGCTTTTGTCAAAAAGCCGGTTGGATTTGGCAAGAATGAAATTGACGCGGAAACAAATTTGCTGCAGTCATTAAATGACTATTTCAAGCCTGAGTTTTTAAACCGGTTTGACAGTATTATCGCCTTCCATTTATTAGAAAAGGAAGATCTTGTCAAAATCGTACGCTTGATGATAAAGGAATTAAATGAAACTTTGGCAGAACAAAATGTTACGTTAACCGTCACTGGTGAAGTCGAACATAAAATTACTGAGCTTGGTTATAATCGTACTTTCGGGGCACGTCCGTTAAGAAGGGTGATTCAAATAGAAATAGAAGATAAACTTGCTGATTACATTCTTGACCACAATAAAGCTGCAAATTTAGTAGCACAATTGGACAACGATAATATCGTCATTAGTGAAAAAAAGAACAAGTAAGTGAAAAAAAGAGGGCTTCCCGTGATATGGGATACCCTCTTTTTCTATTAAAAGAAGCGGGAGGTGTGAAGTTGTTGAAACTAACCATGGAGGGTTCTAACCTATCACTTCTCACTTCTCGCCTCTAGTATGGCGGGTAGCCGCTCGAGGTCTTAAGCCAAGCATACATAAAGTCAAAAAGCGGACTTTTTGTATGCTCGTCTTAAGCTTGTCGCCGATGGGCAAGCGCCCTTCGCTTTTCTTATTGTCCAGCTCCGGGCGCTATCGGCTCGAGGTCTTAAGCCAAACATACATAAAGTCAAAAAACGGACTTTTTGTATGCTCGTCTTAAGCTTGTCGCCGATGGGCAAGCGCCCTCCGCTTTTCTTATTGTCCAGCTCCGGGCGCTATCGGCTCGAGGTCTTAAGCCAAACATACATAAAGTCAAAAAACGGACTTTTTGTATGCTCGTCTTAAGCTTGTCGCCGATGGGCAAGCGCCCTCCGCTTTTCTTATTGTCCAGCTCCGGGCGCTATCGGCTCGAGGTCTTAAGCCAAACATACATAAAGTCAAAAAACGGACTTTTTGTATGCTCGTCTTAAGCTTGTCGCCGATGGGCAAGCGCCCTCCGCTTTTCTTCTTACAATTCTTGGTCATTTACGGTGTTGAGCCAAGCTTCTATATCGGAAATGATAGATTGGACGCAGCCGTCTTCGAATGGTGAGATTAAGTTGGCTGCTTTTACGAGTTCTGTAAACGGAAGACTTCCGCCAAGCTTACAGAGTTTTACATAATCTTTCCAAGCATCCTCCTGATTTTCTCTTGAACGTTTCCAAAACTGGAAGGCACAAATTTGTGCGAGAGTGTAATCAATATAATAGAACGGAGAGTTATAAATATGGCCTTGACGTTGCCAAAATCCGCCGTTTTCTAAATATTGGTTTCCGTCATAATCTTTATGAGGTAAATATTTTTTTTCAATTTCCCGCCAAGCGGTCTTTCGTTCTTGCGGCGTTGCCTCCGGATGCTCGTATACCCAATGTTGAAATTCATCCACCGATACACCGTATGGTAAAAATAACAACGCAGCGCTTAAATGAGCAAATTTATACTTTTCAGTATCTTCTTTAAAAAATTCTTTCATCCACGGCCATGTAAAAAATTCCATACTCATGGAATGAATCTCAGCAGACTCATACGTTGGCCATAAATATTCCGGAATTTCAATATTTCTGCTGCTGTACACTTGAAAAGCATGGCCAGCTTCATGTGTTAATACATCAATATCACCTGAAGTGCCATTGAAATTAGAAAAGATAAACGGCGCTTTATAGTTTTCGATATACGTACAATAACCACCGCTTGCTTTCCCTTTCTTCGCGACTAAATCCATCAGTTCATTTTCACGCATAAAGTGGAAGAATTCACCGGTTTCCTTCGATAACTCATCGTACATTTTTTGACCATTTTCCAGGATCCATTTCGGATCTCCTTTAGGCGTTGCATTTCCCGTTGGGAAAGAAAAGCTTTCATCATAATACTTTAATTTATCGACACCAATACGATTCCGCTGCCTCTCTTTTAATTTTGTCGCAATTGGCACAATGTAGTCTTTAACCTGATCACGAAAATTGGCAACCATTTCTGCATTATAATCCGTCCGCATCATCCGATAATAGGCTAATTCGACAAAATTTTTATATCCTAACGTCTGCGCTATTTCTGTGCGAACCTTCACTAACTGATCATATATGGAATCAAGCTGTTCCTCATGTTCTGCAAAAAAAGAGAATTTTGCTTCACTTGCTTTCTTCCGCAAGTTGCGGTCGGTTGACTCAATAAATGGATCAATTTGCGCAAGTGTTCGTTCCTCGCCTTCAAATTCAATTTTTGCAGAAGCAATCAATTTTGTGTACTCCGTCGATAGTTTATTTTCTTTTTGCAATAACGGGACAATTTCAGGAGAAAAAACTTTTAATTGTGCATCTGCAAGAGCAAATAATTGTTTTCCCCACTTTTCTTCCAGCTGAGGACGAAATTTTGATTGGACAAGCGCCTCATAGTATTTTGTGATATAGCCTTCGATTTGCGGTGCTACTTCATCCATATAGTCTTGCTCCGCCTTGTAAAATTCATCATTCGTATCAATAGAATGGCGGATATAACAAAGATTAAACATCGTTCCAATATCATTTCGAAGATTATTAATCTTTGTCATTGCTTCACTTTGCTGCTCAATAGAAGAAGCACTTTTAAACTGTGCTAATGCTGCAGTAAAATTTTTTTCGACTTCTTCCATATCAGGGCGCAAATATGTATACTGCTGGAACCCCATCTTAACTTCTCTCCTTTACAAAAATTGTTTTTATTTTTTAATCATATCATACTTTAATGGATGAAAGAAAAAAATCGAACTGCGCAAGTTGCATTAAAAAATGAGAAAATAAAGTAACTCTAGTTGAAAACAAAAGAATTTCAAGAAGGAAATAAGGAATCTTATATTTTCACCAGTGAATTTGTTTTGTTGATTAACCACTGCATTAATGACCTTCTTTTCTTTACTATCACTCTCGGTTGCAGTGTACTTTGGTATTGGTAGATAAGCTGATCGAGCTCTTGGCTGTAATAGACGGTCTCTTTACTTGTAAAACCGTTTTTCTCTGCACATGTTATCATTTCTTTCCGTTTCTTTTGAATTTCGATAATCAATCTCTCTTCATCCTTAAACAACCTTACTCCTCCTAATCTTCCCTTTTCATTATTCATCTCTCTCTTAAAACCGTTTACTTGAAGAATTATTACAAGAATCTATTTGAAAGTAAATAGTTTCGCAAAACAAGACAAAGTTTTTATGAAAAAAGTGAAAATAGCCTCATTTTTAAGCTTTCACTTGCTAAAAATCGACATAATACTCCTTCATTCCTCATTCTTTTTTCGCCATTTCTTTCTTTATAGACCTCGAGCGGCTACCAGCTATACTAGATGAGAGAGGTCAGAGGTGAGAACCCCCATGACTAGTTTCAATAAAATCTCATTTCCACTTCTAACCTCTCACATCTAAAATGACCTCAAGCGGCATTCCGCAGGAGGCGGGTTGATAGGTTCATTAAACATGAGCAGCTGGTCGCGATAAGCATAGGAAAATAACCATCATTCTCTCTCTTTTTTCAAGTAATAATTGAAAAAATACTTTCTTTTACAAATCTTTATGGATGATAAAAAGTTTAGAATAAATTTAACAGTTTTAATCGGTTGACTGCTTCCTTCAAGCGCTCCTCTGATGTTAACAAAGCCGCTCTTACATAACCTTCGCCATATTTTCCGAATCCAATTCCCGGTGCAACCGCAATTTGCGCATGTTCAAGTAAATAATCAGCGAAAGTCGCGGAAGTAAAACCATATGGAACTTTCAGCCAGGAAAAAAACGAGCCTGAAGGGGAAGCAACATCCCAGCCAATCTCCTTTAATCCGTTTATAAATACATTTCTACGCTTTTCATATAACCTGTTTAACTGTTGCACGGATTCCTGGCTTCCCGTTAAAGCAGCTTCGGCAGCCTCCTGGATTGCGCCAAATAAACTGACATAAACGTGATCCTGCAATAAATTAATCGCTTCAACAACACTCTCATTTCCGATGGCAAAACCGACACGCCAGCCTGCCATATTGTACGTTTTTGATAATGTATAGATTTCAATACCTGCTTCCTTAGCCCCTGGTGTTTGCAAAAAACTGATTGGTCTCTTTCCATCAAAGCCAATTGCCCCATATGCAAAATCGTGGACAACACAAATATTATTTTTTTCGGCAAATGCGACCGTATCTGCAAAAAATTTTTCCGTTGCTACTGCTCCAGTTGGATTATTTGGATAATTTAAAAACATTAATTTTGCCATTTCTTTTTGCTGTTTTGTCAACATATGATAATCGGGAAGGAAGTCATTTTCTTCTAAGAGAGGCATGAATTCCATTTTTGCACGGGCTAACGCTACACCAGACCAATAATCTGGATACCCCGGATCAGGAACAAGCACAGAATCACCCGGATTTAATAAACACTGCGGTATTTCCACAAGTCCTGCTTTCCCTCCGAACAATATTGCTACTTCTTTTTCAGGGTCAATACTGACGTTGTACTCTCTTTTATAAAAAATTGCAATCGCCTCTTTTAAATAAGGAAAGCCTTTAAATGGAGAATACTTATGATTGACAGGATTTTCGCTTGCTGCCTGCAGCTGTTCTACAATGTGTTTCGGTGTTGGCTGGTCGGGATTCCCCTGCCCTAAATTAATAACATCGTGACCAGTTTCGATGTATTTATTCACCTTTCCAACCAATGATGCAAAAAATTGTCTTGGTAAATTTTTTAATAATTCTGATTGTGAAAATTTCACTTTTACAGTCACCTATCTTTATTTCATAATAGTAAATGATATAACTTTACTTCATAATAAAAAAGAAATATGATTCATTTTAACACAGGAAATAGCAAAGGAGGATGGTCCATATTGAAATTAAAAATTATGATCGTACAAATGGATATAGCCTTTGGTCAGCCGGTCATCAATTTTGAACATGCCGAAAACCAGATAAAGGAAGCATCACTCCGATCTCCTCATGTCATTGTCTTACCTGAATTATGGACAACAGGATATGATTTAACAAGGCTCAATGAGATTGGTGACTGTGATGGAAAACAAAGTCTCGCCTTTTTGCAGCCACTCGCTAAACAATATCAAATCAATATTATTGGCGGTTCGGTCGCCAATAAAAAAGCGGACGGCATATATAATTCATTATTTGTGATTGATTCTTCAGGGGATCTTGTTCATCAATATGATAAGCTGCACTTGTTTCAATTAATGGATGAACATAAATATTTAACCTTCGGAAAAAACAACGCTTTATTTCATCTCTGCGGGAAGCAATTTGCAGGCTTTATTTGTTATGATATCCGATTCCCTGAATGGCTTCGTGTCCACTCCTCTCAAGGTGCAGAAGCGATATTTGTTGTTGCTGAGTGGCCGCTTGCACGTTTAGACCATTGGCGCGCATTGCTTATTGCCCGGGCAATTGAAAATCAATGCTTTGTTATTGCCTGCAACCGGGTTGGAAAAGATCCAAATAATGTTTTTGCAGGTCATTCGATGGTTATTGATCCGTGGGGGAATATTCTAGCTGAAGAAGATGAATCGGAAGGTTTACTCGAAGCAGAAATAGACTTAACGGAAGTGCAAAAGGTTCGGGAAAAGATTCCGATATTTGCAGATCGAAAGCCTTCATTTTACCAATAATTATTATTAAGTCTGTATGAAAATGAGAGCTACAGATCCGGCGCAGAGAAAATCACCCTTGTAACAAGGCATTTTCTCTGCTGTTTCATCATTTACTTAACCATATGTAATAGTATGATGATCCTCTTTTCATGTACCTGGCCTGTTTTTTTTTGCATGAATTGGTAGATAAATATGAAAAATAGTCCCTTTGTTCAATTCGCTTTCTACTTCAATATATCCATTGTGTTCTTTAACAATTTTATAAGAAACCATCAGTCCGAGTCCAGTTCCTCTTTCTTTTGTTGTGTAAAATGGTTCTCCTAATCTTTTCAATTTATCTTCCGGAATACCGCATCCCTGATCTTCAACCGAAATGCGGATCTGTTTCTCCTTCTCTTCGACAATCGATATCGTAATGAGTCCGCCGGACATCATCACTTCAATTGCATTTTTTATTAAATTGATAAAGACCTTTTTCAATTGATTCCGTTCGCAATAGATCATTGGCAAATCTTTAGGAAAGGATGTTTGAAATTGAACATCAAACAGCACTGCTTGGGCATTCAGTAATTCGACCGTTTCAAGGATAATTTGCTTAATGTCATTATAACTAAATTTCACTTCTTGAGGCTTCGCCAATATAAGAAACTCGTTAATAATCGAATCAATCCGCATCAACTCTGACAAGATCACATTAAAATAGACGGAATAGTCCTTTATATTATCTTCGAGAAGCTGAATAAAACCTTTGATAGATGTCAGCGGATTGCGAATTTCATGGGCGATTCCCGCAGCAAGTTCGCCAATTACATGGAGTGTATCCGATTTTCTTAATTGATCCTCCATCACATATTTTTCCGTAATATCAATGAACGTTAATAAATTTAAGTCACTGAAAACATGGTAATCACTTCTAAACTCTAAATACTTTGTTTTGCCATCCTCTAATTGTAGCTTTACAATTTGCGATTCGTGATTATGATCTAAAAAACTGGACAAATTATATTGACTTTCCTTATCATTAATCCCGCATATTTCAAAAAAATAGAACAGCGATTTTCCAATTAAAGCTTCTTTCGGCTTTTTTATAAAAGATAAGCAGGATTTGTTTATATCAAGAATAACCAATGAATCATTGCATAAAAGAATATTTTCCGATACTCCTTCAAAAATTCCTCTGAATTTTTCCTCACTTTTCCGCAGGCTTTCTTCCATACGATACCGTTCACTGACATTGCGAAAAATGGCAATATTATAATCATCTTTTACATGCAATTTTATTGTAAATTCGAGTAATTTTTTCTGGTTGTTTGGCATCAGAAAGAAAAGCTCTTCACGGACTTCATGATAATGCAATAAACTCCAAATGATTTTGTTAAATTCATCATTTTTTTTATAGATAAAGTCCTGCAAATTCATTCTGATTAAATCCTGATACTCCGTTTCAAAAATCCGGCATGCCGCTTCATTAGCATCAATGATTGTACCTTCCCCCTGCCAAAAAACAATTCCTTCAATAGCTTCTAAAAATAAGTATTTGTACAAATTTAAATCATGACGATTTTGTTTTAGTGAGTTCTTCATCTGATCTAACAGCGTTTTATTTTCTGCTTCCAATTGTTGAATTCTTTTTTCCAATTCTATTGACGAAACCCCTTCCATTATTCTCCCCCCTTAGGACTTCCTGATAATGATATAACTATTCTACGGTCACAGTAAAAATCCTCTTTATTAAATTCCGTAGCAAGCGATTTCTATGAGTAAGAGTTCGCTTATTTCTTATAAAGTGAAACTTCCATCAGTGGGGTTTTCCGACGTACAGGACGTACTAGTGCCGACGTTGCAACAGGACGTTGCGATTTTAGTCAGCCTTCATCCCCCACTGATGGTTAGTCGCGCAAAAGCCCGATTGATTTTTCTAAGGGCTGAAGCCCTAAGAAAAACCTTGTCTCACCAATCGGGTTTTTAGGGGCAGTTTATCCCCCGCCTAAAATGATTGGTTTCACCTCTATTATTGAGGCGGGGGTATTACTGCCCCTTAATCTGCGATAAATCTGTCATTACAATATAAGCAACTTTTACAGGTCCATGAACACCAATTACTAAATTCATCTCAATATCAGCTGAATTACTTGGCCCAGTTATGAAATGAATGCTGGAAGGATATTGTTGTTGATTTTTTCCTTTCTCTCGGATAAGTTTCATTGCTTGGGTCATTCTGGGAACAATGGAGCTGTATGGAATCATGACAATTAAATATTCCGGTAAAACAGCAACCGTTCTGCCGCAATTTATATGGCTATAAAGAACAACAGTTCCTGATTCTGCCAATGCGACATTGCTTATGACGATCCCTATTATGGCTTGATTTGCTTTTTCAATATTAATAGCTCCCTGATTTGCTTCCCATATAAAGATGTTTTTTTCGAAAAACAAGGGATCAAGCCCATATGATGAAAAGCGTTCATCCTTCCAGGCAACAATTGGACCACCGCCATATTTACCAATGATTTGCGTAAGCATTTCCGGAAGATCAGCCTTAGCGGCAGCATAAAAATCCGTGTGGATATCGAGGCATTGCTTTTTTAGAATTTTCAATAAATCATCCTGTGCAGCGTCTTTCAAGACTTTTTCTTGTGGACGGTACTTCCATACAGGACGTTTTACCCCGGTTAAATTAACTTCTCTTGCAAAACGGCCAGCTATTTTTTGTAAAAAGGCTTCCCTGTTGTATATTCGCTGATTTGTCATTGTTATTCCCTGCGGCGAATTTCTTCCCCCAGAGAGCGCCATTCCTGCCAATTTCCCAATTCCTCTTTCGCCTTTATCCTTCTTTGTTACAGGCGTTCCTGCGCATCAGAAACAGCTTCCCGCATAAAGACATTTTCCAGCCCTTCCTCCACGCGATTCTTGAAATCTGCCTTTCCAATTTTCATTGCCATTGATTAACCTCCTTTTATCAGTTTGATATTTTCATGACTATTCAGCCCTTCTGCAATATGCATTACCTTTATCGGCATTTGCTTTCTTATGATTCTCCCGCCGATATTCATCAGACATCCGGCATCAGCTCCGATGAGATAATCAGCATCTGTATGGATCGTACAGCGGATTTTTTCATCCACCATTTGTTCAGAAATTTTCGACATTTTTACGGAAAAAGTACCGCCAAAACCGCAACATTGCTCTTTATTCGGTAATTCTACCAACTCGAGACCGTTTACATTTTTTAATAGTTTTATAGGTGCATCCGTGACACCAAGTAATCTAGTCATATGACAGGAAGTATGATAAGTTGCCTTTCCATTTAATGCGCATCAACATTCTCAATTTGAAGAACTTCGACAAGAAAGCGAGTAAATTCATATGTTTTTTCTGAAAGCGCTTTCGATTTTGATCTCCATATAGGATCGTCTTTAAAAACTTCCTCATACTCATGAAACATACTCACGCAGGAACCAGATGGGGAAACGACATATTCTGCAGTTTCAAAAGCCGTTATCATATGTTGCATCGCTTTTTTTGCATTTTTTACATACCCGCTGTTATAAGCAGGCTGGCCGCAGCAAAGCTGTGTTTCGGGAAATTCCAATTCACAGCCTAAACGCTCTAAAATTTCGACAACTGCTTTCCCGACTTTAGGATAAAAAATATCCACAAGACAGGTTGCAAATAAGGCGACTTTCATTGTATGTATCCCTCCCTTTATACATGTGACCGCTTTCTTTTTATTAGTAGAATCATTTACACTATGAATACACTATAATCTTGGTTCACAATAATGTCAACTAAATATATGGAAATGAAACAAAAACATTACAAATGATGAGAAGTATTTAAATTTTTGAAACCCGCATAAAGCGGGTTTCTCCTAATCTTACCTCCGGCCTCTGTTATGTTATTGTTCTTTTTCCTGGCAATGATCTTGTTTACCCTTTTGTTTTGTAATAAAAGCAGTTTCGTAAAATTTTCCGGCGTTAAAATCGCCGAATTCTAAGCCGAACTCTTGTTGATTTACGGTTTTTTTCTCATGCTTTTTTCGCTTATCCATTATGAACGGCCCTTTCTTCCCAGCTTGGAATTTCGGTTTGCGCCTTTCATTTCATCTTCCCCCCGGCTAAATTCTGCCGAAAATTCCTCTTCCTGAATGTTTCTTTTTGGTGTTTTACTATATTTATCTATGGCATCAAAATTTGCTTTTCGCTTTGTCAATTTCCGTTCCTCCTTCGAAAAAATCACCTGCAGTGTGTGTTCAAAAAGTTAACGATCATTTTTTTGAACATCCTTTTGTAGTTTAAACATTTTCGAATGAAAAAATTCGATTGACTTCAGCCGATAATAATCCGTTCCTTTGGGTAATGAAAATTTGCCGGTTTTTCTTTGCCGCGTGCCATAATCAAAAAGGAGACCAGTCCAATCCTCCCGATAAACATTAAAATCATAAGCACTGTTTTTCCTATCCATGTTAATTCTTCTGTAATTCCAAGTGATAAACCGGTTGTTCCGAATGCCGAACAGACTTCAAAAATAATTGCAATTAAAGGAAAATTTTCTGTGATAGATAGTATCATGACAGAAAGAAAGCAGAGGATCATCGCAATCATCGTAACCGCCAATGATTTTTTTACATCTTCTTCATATACTTCCCTTTTTAAAACTTTAATACTATTCATTCCGCGGGCATAATGCGATAAAAATAAAATGTTTAACGCAAAAGTCGTCGTTCTGATCCCTCCGCCCACGGAACTCGGCGAGGCACCAATAAACATTAACAAACATATCAAAATTAAAGTAGGCTCTGAAAATTCATTGAAATCCATCGTATAAAATCCGCCGCTTCTCGTCGAGACAGACTGGAAGGCAGCATTAAAAAGCGCACGATGCCATGACATTTCTGAAAATAGCCCTCTCCATTCCAATGCCAAGATGAAAATTGTTCCAAAAAAGAACAATCCTGCAAAAGTTAATGTTGTCAACTTTGTAAACAAAGAAAACCGATGAGCAGGCTCAGACTTTTTTCGAAAAAGATAATGCTTCACTTCAATTAAAATCGGAAAGCCAATCGCTCCTAAAGTAATTAAAATTCCTACAATACTTTGAACATAATAATCATGGGTAAAATTCTGTAATGAACCGACTATTAAGGAAAAACCTCCATTCGTTGTCGCACTTACTGATGTAAATAAACCATAAATCAGTGCATTTTCCCATGAGTATCCATTCGCAAAAAAATAGCCACCTAATAAAATTGCCCCGCATAATTCGATGATAAGCAGTAATGTGAATATTTCTTTAGTTAAGCTGACGAGCCCGGACAAGCTTGATTGATTGTGATCTACCATAATTAACTGACGATTACGTAAACCGATTTTTTTGCCGAGCAATAGCCAGAAAAAAGTCCCCAATGTCATGACACCGATTCCGCCAAATTGCAAAACAAACATAAGTGTATACACGCCAAAGGTACTATATGTATCAGAAATCTCAAACACAGATAAGCCAGTCACACTCACAGCACTAACTGCCGTAAAAACAGTATCAAAAAACGGAACATCAACCCCTGGTTTATGCACCGGCGGTAAGCTTAATAAGATGATTGAAACAGTTACCGCTAATAAATAATATGTAATAATCGTTTGGGTAGGTGTCATTTGGAAAAGGCGTCTCTTTATTTTCACCCACACTGCTTCCTCACTCCCCTCTTTTGTGAACGGTTATTTCGTTTCAGTAATTCCCTTTTTGATGTTCGCCTTCATACTAAAAAAATGAAAGATCATGAACAATTTAAGTATAACCGAAAAACATTACCAATTATAAAAGAATCTATTTTCCGAATACTATTTATGAAGAGAATTTATCTCTGAAACCAACAAAGGAGTGGAAAAAATGCCTGCAAATAGGAATAAATTGCTTGTTCCGGGAATTGAACAATATTTGGAGCAAGTAAAATATGAAATTGCTGAGGAATTTGGAGTACAATTAGGATCCGATACCGCCTCTAGAAGCAATGGATCCGTTGGCGGAGAAATTACAAAACGTCTTGTCAAACAAGCTCAATCTCAACTAAATGGTAAATAAAATGGCGAATAGGCCTGGTATTATACCAGGTCTTTGCATGCCATATCGCCTTGCTTTATCGTGCAAATGAATTCGTTTTGACAAACTAAGAACCGGAGAATCAGGCGGAGACTCCACTCCACCTGACTGCAAAATTCAATTTGAGGGGGCGAATGCTAATAATTTTTAACCGGCGTTTCGACATCCATTGGATTATAAAGCTTTACTTGCGGATGCTTCTCTTGAAACCAGCGCAGGGCAAAATCATTTTCAAACAAAAATACCTTTTGCTCCTGACGGTCCGTTACAAGCAGGCTTCTTGAATTTGACAGGTTATCATCAACATCCCCGCCAGCGATCCAGCGGGCAATTTTGGAGCCGAGACGTTCCATTAATACTTCTGCATTGTATTCATGTTTCATCCGGTGTTCGAAAACTTCAAATTGCAGCTGGCCGACCGCGCCAAGCAAATATTCTTCCGTTTTTACTGTTTTAAAAAGCTGAATCGCACCTTCCTGTACAAGCTGTTGCACACCTTTATGAAAATGCTTTTGCTTCATTACATTTTTTGCAGTTACCCGGACAAATAACTCAGGTGTAAACTGCGGCAGCTTTTCATATTGAAATACATGCTTCCCAACCGTTAATGTATCTCCAATTTGATACGTTCCAGTATCATAGAGGCCGATAATATCACCGCTGACCGCTTCATTTACCGTGCTCCTGTCGTCCGCCATAAATTGCGTCGACTGTGTAAGTTTTAATTGCTTGCCGGTACGGGGTAGATTAACAGTCATGCCGCGTTCAAATTTTCCCGAACATATCCGTAAAAAAGCAATCCGGTCACGATGAGCGGGATTCATATTTGCCTGTATTTTAAAAATGAAACCGGAAAACTCTTCAGACAACGGATTGATTTCACCGGCGCTGGATTTACGCGGCTGCGGGACAGGAGCAAATTGCAAATACGTTTCTAAAAAGGTTTGCACGCCAAAATTGGTTAAGGCACTGCCAAAAAAAACAGGTGTTAAGGAACCATCTGCAATCTTTTCCTTAGAAAATGAATTTCCCGCTTCATTTAATAACATAATGTCTTCCATAATGCCCTCATATAAACCACTTTCTTTTAGAGGATGATTCCCTTCGATCTCCCCTTCCTCATTTAACCCGACGTAACGTTCGTTCTCATTGACGCGAAATTGTTCTATTCTTTTATAATAACGGTCATAAATACCTAGAAATTCTTTTCCCATTCCGATCGGCCAGTTCATCGGATACGATTCAATCCCCATTACCTCTTCAAGCTCCGCTAACAATTCCAACGGAGGTCTTCCCTGACGGTCCAATTTATTGATAAATGTAAAAATCGGAATCCCTCTCATGCGGCAAACTTTAAAAAGCTTTAACGTCTGCTCCTCAATACCTTTAGCAGAATCAATAATCATGACGGCGCTGTCGACTGCAGTTAACGTTCTGTACGTATCTTCACTAAAATCCTGGTGTCCCGGTGTATCAAGTATATTTACACGTGTTCCATGATAATCAAATTGCATCACACTCGACGTAACCGAAATGCCTCGTTGCTTTTCAATTTCCATCCAGTCGCTTGTTGCATACTTTCCGGTCTTCTTGCCTTTAACCGTTCCGGCATCGCGAATCGCACCGCCGAAAAGAAGCAGCTTTTCTGTCAACGTCGTTTTTCCCGCATCCGGATGGGAGATAATCGCAAATGTCCGGCGTGACATTACTTCATCTTTAAATGTTTTCATCATTCTGGTGTTCCTCTCTTTGCCAATTCAAAAATTGCCCATACTTATATATATTATCGTCAATAGGATAAGAATGCAACGGGCAAATAGGCATGTTATTGCAGATTCACAGTGGACTTTTCTTTATAAAGGAAAGGTAAAAAGTGATCCCCCTATCTCTAAGCGAAAAGCAGACGGGATTTTCCATTCGGTTAGAGTTGTGCCGGTAACTAGTTTCCCGGAGTTTTGCTCCTGCAGAAATGAGTTCACAGTTTTTTTCCCGACAGGACAAGGATTTGTTACAATTGTCAGTCAACTGTATAATAAAAGAGAGAGGTGTGTGAGTAATGTTAAAAGAATGGTTAAAAGAATCCAATTATACTGTTGTTTTTACCGGTGCAGGAATGTCAACGGAAAGCGGATTGCCGGATTTTCGTTCGGCGAATCGCGGATTATACAATCAAAACGATCCAAATCAAATTGCCAGTACACAGGCTTTAAATGATAATGTTCAAGAGTTTATTAAATTTTACCGGCAACGTGTATTAGGGGTAAAAGAATGCAAGCCTCATAATGGGCATAAAATTTTAGCGGACTGGGAAAAAAGAGGGATAATAAAAAGTATTATTACACAAAATGTCGATGGTTTTCACCAAGAAGCAGGCAGCAAACGGGTAGCGGAACTGCACGGAACTCTGCAGGAACTTCATTGTCAAAAGTGTGGCAAAGTATATAAGAGTGAAGAATACCTTCATCACGAGTATTATTGTACTTGCGGGGGCGTGCTGCGTCCGTCCATTGTGTTGTTCGGCGAGGCATTGCCGGAGAAGGCTTTCCGCTTTGCATTACAAGAATCAGAAAAAGCCGAGCTATTTATTGTACTTGGATCTTCTCTATCTGTAACACCGGCCAATCAATTTCCTTTAATCGGAAAAGATCGCGGAGCAAAGCTTGTCATTGTTAATATGGATCCAACGGATTTTGATTTTTATGCAGATGAGGTCATCCACGGGAAAGAAATTGGCAAGCTTCTAGAAGAATTAGATCTGGAACTGACAGATTCTCAAAGTTAGTGTCCAACTCATTTTTATATTTACTGTAATTTATTACATAAATTCCTGTGGGGGGGAAAATCAATGAAAATAAGAAAAAAATCTTTAGATGGAAAAGAATATACAGTATTTATCTACGAAAATAAAAAAGAAGAATGTACTGTTATTGCGATTCCTTCTATCGAATGGTCTATCATTCTCACATTTGATGAAGGGCACGAGGAAGTGCTGGACAAAGTAAGCAAGTCTTTAGAAAGAGTGGTGTCCGCAAATATCGCAGAATTGGCTGAAAGTATTTATCAATGGTCGCGTGAAATGTAGTCTGCAAGGGAAGGCGGCTTGCATTTGCTAAATCGAAAAGAACCTTTTCCAGGCTGCTCTTTTGAATATGAAAAGAAAGATTTAGCGAATTTCGATTGTTTTGCCAGTAATATCTGTTATAATAATATTGTAATTAAATAGCCAAGAATTGTAGGGGAACCAGAGTGTGCTGGTTGAGACTACGTCCGAAAGGCGTTAACCCTTTGAACCTGATCTGGTTGATACCAGCGGAGGGAACATATTCTCTAACAAATGTACTGTTAAGCAATATGCGTCCAGGTTCTAATACTGGACGCTTTTTACGTTCTTTCACAAGAAAAGCGGAGGCGGGTTGATCAGCCGCGACAAGCTTAAGACGAGCAACCATAAAGTCCGCTTTTTGACTTTATGGTTGGTTGGCTTAAGACCTCGAGCGGCTACCCGCCGGAGCTGGACACCAGAAAAGCGGAGGGCGCTTGCCCATCGGCGACAAGCTTAAAACGAGCGTACATAAAGTCCGCTTTTTGACTTTATGTACGATTGGCTTAAGACCTCGAGCCGATAGCGCCCGGAGCTGGACAATCAGAAAAGCGGAGGCGGGTTGATCAGCCGCGACAAGCTTAAGACGAGCAACCATAAAGTCCGCTTTTTGACTTTATGGTTGGTTGGCTTAAGACCTCGAGCGGCTACCCGCCGGAGCTGGACATCAGAAAAGCGGAGGGCGCTTGCCCAAACCGATAGGATGTTGGAGGCATTTGGACCGAAGGCGCAGTTTGCCTTCGATCCAAATGGCGAAACAGCCGTACGGTTTAGCGCCCGGAGCTGGACACCAGAAAAGCGGAGGCGGGTTGATCAGCCGCGACAAGCTTAAGACGAGCAACCATAAAGTCCGCTTTTTGACTTTATGAGTTCAGCACACTCAAAGCGAACAGCATGCTGCAATTTTCTATTTTACAAAGTAACAAGAAAAAAAGTACATGGAGGAAGACACATGAAAAAATGGATAGCAATTATAGGAACATTACTGATGCTAAGCGCGTGCAACAGCGGCGGTTCAGCAGAACAGGATAATGGCGGCAGTAACGATACTAAGCCTGAAAAAGTATCCGTCGTTTTGGATTGGACACCGAATACGAATCATACCGGTTTATACGTTGCCGATGCGAAAGGTTATTTTGCCGATGAAGGTTTAGAAGTAGAGATTATCATGCCTGGAGACGCAGGGGCAGACCAGCTGATTGCTTCCGGAAAAGCCGATTTCGGTGTCAGCTACCAGGAAAGCATCACACAGGCACGTGTACAAGGTGTCCCGCTGGTATCAATTGCTGCAATAATTCAGCATAATACTTCCGGATTCGCTTCTCCTGTCGGTAAAAATATTAAAACACCGAAAGACTTTGCCGGAAAAACATACGGCGGCTGGGGGTCACCCGTGGAAAAGTCGATTATTTCCCTGTTAATGCAACAGGAAAATGCCAATGCCGACGATGTCAATATTGTCAATATCGGCGATTCTGATTTTTTTACTGCTGTAGAGCGGGATATTGATTTTGCCTGGATCTACTATGCCTGGACTGGAGTCGAAGCAGAACTGCGCGGAGAAGATATCAATATGATCTATTTGACAGATTATAGCAATAAACTTGATTATTATACTCCTGTATTGGCAACGAATGAGACAATGATTCAAAAGCAGCCGGAAAAAGTTGAGAAATTTTTAAGGGCTGTTTCAAAAGGCTATCAGTTTGCAATCGATAATCCAGAGGAAGCAGCAGATATATTGATTGAAGCCGTACCGGACCTTGATCCCGAGCTTGTAAGAAAAAGCCAGGAATGGCTTGCCAGCCGTTATCAGGACGATGCTGAAAAATGGGGTTTGCAAAAGCTGGAAGTATGGCAAAACTACGCAGATTTCCTATTTGAAAATGATCTGTTGGAAGCAGAACTCGATGCAAAAAAAGCATTCACAAACGAATTCCTGCCGGAATGATACAGAGGCGGGAGGCATGGTTTTTGCGAGTTTCAACACTCTCTGCCTCTCACCTCCCACTTTTAAAAAGAAAGGAAGGAATACAATGGCACAAGCACTTGTCAGTGTTCAAATTATCCCAAAAACGAAACATGGAGAAGATGTGATTCCGTATGTAGATGAAGCAATACGCGTTATTGCTGAATCAGGGGTGACATATCAAGTTAATGCACTGGAAACGACAATGGAAGGAGAGTTAACGCAGTTACTCTCTGTTATTGAAAAAATGAATGAAAGAATGATTGAAATTGGCAGTAAAAATGTGATTTCCCAAGTTAAAATTCTTTATCAGCCAAGTGGGATTACGATGAACGACTTAACACATAAATACCGTTAAAAATATAAGTAAATTAATAACATTGGAGAATCAAATAGCACTTAATAGAAAAATCCCGCACCTGCTTCTGAAGAGACAGGGAAGCGAGTCTTCAAATCAACAGCTCAGGAAAGGAGGAAGCGCAAGAGAAATGCTCTTTTTATATATCCCGGCAACCGTTCAAGTCAATAATGAAACGGGCTACCAACCCGGTTATAAAGTGAAACTTCCATCAGTGGGGGTTTTTCGACGTACAGGACGTACTAGTGCCGACGTTGCAACAGGACGCCTAAGCCTTTAGTCGGCTTTCATCCCCCACTGATGGTTAGTCACGCGGAGCCTGATTGATTTTTCTAAGGGCTAAAGCCCTAAGAAAAACCTTACCACGCAGAGCCTGGTTGAAATATCTAAGAGCTGAAGCTCTAAGATATTCCTTATCACGCGGAGCCTGACTGATTTTTCTAAAGGCTGAAGCCTTAAGAGAAACCTTGTTTCACCAATCGGGCTTTTAGGGGCAGTTTATCCCCCACCAATAATGACTGGTTTCACCTCCATTTTTGAGGTGGGGGTATTACTGCCCCTTAATCTGCGCTAAAAAGGAAAAAGCATTTTCGTTGAATTAACTGCGCTAAATAAGTTAATGAAAAACATCATCCGTCCCGGGCTCGTTCTGGTTTTTCTTTTTGCCATTTGGGAAGCTGTTGTCCGCTTCTTTCAAATACCGGAATGGCTTTTGCCTTCACCGACTAGTATTTTCAAAGAAGGAGCTGCCGGCTGGAACAGCTTTGCTGCCGATTTTTATGCAACGATTCTGCTAAGCATCAGCGGATTTATGATTGGCGCCATAATTGGACTTTTTGTTGCAATATTGCTGCATATAACTCCTGCATTCCGCCAAGCCGTGTATCCGTTGCTTATCCTTTCGCAAAATGTTCCGATAATCGTGTTAGCTCCATTATTAGTTATCTGGTTCGGTTTCGGTCTGCTGCCAAAAATCATTGTCATTACATTAGTATGTTTCTTCCCCATCACCGTTGCCGCTCTGGACGGATTCCGGCGAACAGCGGGAGATTTGAAACACTATATGGTAATGGCCGGTGCAGATCGCAGGCAATTATTTTTTAAGCTGGAATTGCCCTATGCGGTCCCGGCAATTTTTTCCGGGCTGAAAATTTCCGCTACATACAGTGTCATGGGTGCCGTCATATCGGAATGGCTTGGCGCAAAGCAGGGAATTGGTGTCTATATGACATTAGCATCTTCATCCTTCCGTACCGACCGTGTCTTTGTAGCGATCTTTGCAATTATGTTTTTAAGTCTGCTATTTTTTGCTTTCATAGTCGCAGCGGAACATTTGCTTGTACGCTGGCAGCGAAAGGGTGGGGAAAAACAATGAGTTTACTTAGGATTGACAATTTATCAATGTCATTTTCAAACCGCACCGTGCTCCAACAGATTGATTTGCAAGTAAAAGAACATGAATTTGTTGCCATTCTTGGCCCATCCGGAAGCGGGAAAAGTACGCTTTTTCATTTAGTTGGCGGAATTCTCACCCCGGATGAGGGTTCGATTATGTTAAAAGGAAAAAATATTAACGGAAAAAAAGGTATGATAAGTTACATGCCGCAATCACCGTCGCTTTTACCATGGAGAAAAGTGTTAGAAAATGTTCTTCTCGGCCAGGAAATTGCCGGTTTTCGCGAGAAAGAAAAAGCGCTACAGATGATTGAGAAAGCAGGTTTAATAGATGCGATCCATGCCTATCCCGCCCAATTATCCGGAGGGATGAAACAAAGAGTGTCTTTTATCAGGGCATTATTAAGTCCGCAGCCGCTTATGTGCCTGGACGAGCCGTTTTCTGCCCTTGATGAGTTGACAAGATTAGACATGCAGAAATGGCTTTTATCGATGTGGGAAGAAACACGCAGAACTGTATTATTTGTCACGCACAACATTGAAGAGGCGATTTTTTTAGCAGATCGTATTATCGTCCTTTCCCGAAAACCGGCACATATTGCCGCACAATTTTCTGTCCCTTATCCGCGCCCGCGAAAAGAAGAGCTTTTTTTAGAGGAGTCTTTTCTTTCTTTTAAACGGGAAATCTATCACACTTTACAGTCTGGAGGCGGCGAAAATGAACAGCATCATTGACAGTCATATTCATTTTGATCAATACGAAAAAGAAGAACAGGAGCAAATATTGAACGGAGATGCAACTGTTGCCGCGCTCATCAGTGTTTCGTTTGACCTGTCATCCTGTAAAAAAAATATTGCTTTATCAAAGCAGTATGATAAAGTTTATTGTGCATTTGGCTATCATCCGGAGCAAAAAGTCCTTTCTGATTCCGGAATACAGGAATTATTCTCTTGGATGGAAGATCACCGGACGGAAATGACGGCAATCGGAGAGGTTGGTTTGCCATATTATACACGGACTGGAAGTCAAGAAAAAGCGGCGTTTGATCAGGGACCATATTTAGAATTGCTTGAGGAATTTATCAAAAAAGCCGGAGGATGGAAAAAACCAATTGTTCTCCATGCCGTTTACGATGATGCTCCGGCCGCTTGCGATCTGCTGGAAAAGCATTCCCTCGTACGTGCGCATTTTCATTGGTTTAAAGGGGATCAGCAAACAATTGCGAGAATGATTGCAAATGGTTATTTTATTTCTGTCACTCCTGATGTTGTCTACGAAGAAGAGATTAAACAGCTTGTTAAAACATTCCCGTTGCAGCAAATGATGGTGGAAACGGACGGACCTTGGCCATTTGAAGGACCGTTTCAAGGGAAAAAAACAACTCCGTCCATGATTCATACATCAATTAAAACGATTGCTGCTATTAAAAAGCTTCCTGTTGAGGAAGTCTACAAAACCTTGTATGAAAATACGATAAACTTTTATAACCTTTGATTGGAAAATTTGCAATATCACCATTATGCTTCGTTGAAATATGTATATTTTACACAAATCAAACATTTGCAATAGTGAACTCGTTTCAGTAAACGGAAAACTAGAGAAATCAGGTGGAGACTCTACTTCACCTGATTGAAAAATTCCACCTACGCTTCGCTTAGAGGTGGAGGTCTCAACCCTTAAAACATTCAATGACGAAGATATTCCTTCTTCATTCTGCCATTAAGACTGCTACCTTTACGGTAGAAAAACACCTGCAATGTAAACATTGCAGGTGTTTCTGAAAACGGGGACATCCTCCTCCTCCAATAATATAGTGGAAAAGTATACCGTCTCCGTTTTTAGGTTAGTCAACAACATCTACTTCAGCATGATTATTGAAAACTCTACCATCTTAAGTGTTTTCCAACTGTTTTTTTCTTTTTAGTAACTCTGTTAACTGCGTATCAAGTTCCTGATATTTAGGGTCAGAAGGTGTCAATAAACTAATCTCACTTATTAATGCGGTTATCCGGTTATTTATCAACAGAAGCTGGCTGCTGTCCCCCTCTGCTTCTACTCTGTGCTGTTTTTTTTCATAATGCTGAAAGCCCGTTTCAACTCGTTTTACCGCTTGATTTTCAATAATAAGCAATTTGTTCGTCAGCTTATTCAAAAAATATAAATCATGAGAAACAAGCAAAAGGGTGCCTTTATAGGTCGACAAAGTGTCTTCCATCCTTTCCCTGCTTGGCAGATCCAGATGATTTGTCGGCTCGTCCAGCACAAGAATATCATAATCGCTCAGCAGCATCCCGGTAAGCTTGATGCGGATTCTCTCACCGAGACTTAAGGTGTTAATCTGTTGCACAAGTCTGTCCTGTTGCAATCCTAAATTTGCTAAGATCGTTCGTGCCCGAAAAATTGTTTCCCGATCCGTAATTTCGCAGCAGTCAATATGGAAGAAAAATCATTGTAAAACCGGTACTCTATTGCAAGAATACCGGCTGCTTTTACTACCATTTAAAGCATGCTGCTCCGACAATGATAAGGAGAATAAATAATACAACGATTAAGGCGAAGCCACCGCCGTAACCCTGCGCTCCATAAGCATATGTCGGATAACAAGAACCATAACCATAGTGTGACATATTTCATTTGCCTCCTTTTCTTTTTAGTTGGTCATCGTGATTTATTAAAATCCGCCGTAACCCCAAGAAGCACCAATAATAATTAACAGAATAAACAATACGACTAATAAAGCAAAACCGCTGCCGTAGCCAACATCACCAGACATATTTTAAACCTCCTTTTCTTAATTCCCTATATCCTATTCAATCCGGGATAAATGTGCGCTAGACAAATGCACATTTTTTATTCCTGCCAATCACGGGAGTGGAATCATTCCGCGAGATAATTTTCTACAATGCCGTCCCAGGATAACGACAAAAGTCCTGTAATATCAATTGATAAATAATCAAGAAGTCCCAATCTTTATTGTCAGATATGTAATCGTTTCTACTACTTTTTTCCGTAATGCAAAGAAATCGCTAGGCATTCAGAATGCTTTTTCTTTTTTGCTATTTCTTTGCCGGAGAATTCTTTATAAAATACAATTAAAAAGTCGAAATCCTTTGGGGGGGATAACAATGCTGTTTTGGAAACAGATAGACGGCATCTATTTATGGAATGTCAATCGCAATTTAAAAAAAATGGCATTATCGAAGCATGCACTGCTTGAGCAGACAGAAGGTAATACTGTAAAGCTTCCGCTGCCTGGAAAACCGGTTCAAGCTTTTACTGCTCCGGAAATCAAGGCAAATATCACTGCTGAAATCGAACAATTAGACGGTTTCGAATCATTAAAAATTTGTTTATTGGAAGATATAAAACCGCTTTATAAAGAACAAATTACAAAACAGGGTTTAAGCCGCTGGATCGAAATTTCATTAACGGATCCGATTAGTTACCAGCCGGATGTGCAACTAAAATCTTTGCCGCCTGTCCCGTCTTCCGATTCGATTACTGCTTGAATTCATTCGTTTTCAGCCATGCTGATATGGTAAACTTTTATGAGGAGGGGGTATTACTGCCCCTTAATCTGCGATAAAGTGTGGAATATCCACACTTTTTTTGTGTATTTTGAAACATTTTCAATCAATATTCGTATATAATGGAAAGCACATACACGGATTCTTTTTTACATATACCTTTCAAAATATGTCTGTGTGAAAAGTGCAGTTTTTTAATTTCCCGGAAAGGAGCTGATAATTCGGAATTTTTCCGGATAACTTTTTTCGCTGGAAGGGGTAAAGCAACACTTCGCAGGAACCTCCCGCTAAAGGTTATTTCATTTTTTTACGTAAGGAAGAGATGCTATGGGGATATTCGGAATGGCTGTTGAAAACATTTATTTGCTTTCTCTCATTATATCTGGCGTTTTGATCCTTCTTCTTATGCTCTTCGGTGATTTCTTAGATGGAATCGGCGAATCTGGAGGATTTTTCAATCCAACGCTTATTCTGGCATTTATCATCATTACCTCGGCGGCTGGGTATTTATTTGAAGTATTATCCAGTTGGAATAGTGTGCTTATTTTAATCGTTTCTTCGATTCTCTCTCTATTCATTACAACATTATTAAATGTATTTGTTTTGATCCCTTTATCTTCGGCAGAAGAGTCTTTAGCCTATACGGAATCATCATTAAGCGGCAGGTTAGGTACTGTGATTGTTCCGATCCCCAAAGATGGTTTTGGGGAAGTGCTAATTGAAAATGAAAGTGGGCGCATTGCCAAAGCAGCCGCAAGTCACCAGAACAAGCCAATCGAAGAAGGCTTGACGGTATTGATTATTGAAAGCAAAAATGGAGTTCTTTATGTTCAACCATATGAAACTTATTAAAAAACAGGAGGAAAGACGATGCCCGATCTCATTTATATTGTTATTGGCATAGCCGTATTTTTATTATTGGCACTTATTGGTGTTTTTGTTGCAAAATACCGGACAGCAGGCCCGGATGAAGCACTCATCGTTACAGGAAGTTATTTAGGAAAGAAAAATGTAAATCTAGATGAATCTGGCAACAAAGTAAAAATTATTCGCGGCGGCGGTACATTCGTAATGCCTGTATTCCAGCAGGCAGAACCTTTGAGCCTGCTTTCCAGTAAGTTAGACGTTTCCACTCCGGAAGTCTATACGGAGCAAGGTGTGCCGGTTATGG
Organism: Bacillaceae bacterium Marseille-Q3522; assembly: GCA_017898095.1. Taxonomy (GTDB): domain Bacteria; phylum Bacillota; class Bacilli; order Bacillales; family Cytobacillaceae; genus JAGKQJ01. Next base: position 37,899 of record JAGKQJ010000008.1, read on the forward strand.
CGGATGGTACCGCGATAATTAAAATTGGCGGATCCATCGCAGAAATAGCGACGGCAGCCGAGCAATTTCTCGGCAAAAAAAGAGAAGAGCGAGAGAGTGAAGCAAGAGAAGTATTGGAGGGTCATCTACGCTCGATTCTCGGGTCGATGACGGTTGAGGAAATCTATAAAAATCGCGATAAATTTTCCCAAGAAGTGCAACGCGTCGCCTCGCAGGATTTAGCAAAAATGGGGCTAATCATCGTCTCCTTTACAATAAAAGACGTGCGTGATAAAAATGGTTATCTTGATTCGCTCGGGAAACCGCGCATTGCCCAAGTAAAACGGGATGCCGATATTGCAACTGCTGACGCGGACAAAGAAACACGGATTAAACGTGCCGAAGCAGACAAAGATGCGAAAAAAGCAGAATTCCAGCGGGCAACTGAAATTGCCGAAGCGGAAAAAGAAAATCAATTAAAGATGGCCGAATTCCGCCGCGATCAAGATATTGCAAAAGCGCGTGCCGACCAAGCATATGATCTGGAAACGGCGCGGGCAAAACAAGAAGTTACCGAGCAGGAAATGCAAATTAAAATCATCGAAAGACAAAAGCAAATTGAATTGGAAGAAAAAGAAATTTCAAGACGGGAAAAGCAATATGATTCCGAAGTGAAAAAGAAAGCAGATGCCGACCGTTATGCAGTTGAACAAGCCGCGGAAGCAAACAAGCGCAAGGAAATCGCCGAAGCAGATGCCAATCAATACCGGATTGAATCACAAGCAAAAGCAGAAGCAGAGCGGGTACGTGTTGATGGACTGGCAAAAGCAGAAGCCCAGAAAGCCCAAGGGGAAGCAGAAGCAGAAATCATCCGGATGAAAGGTCTTGCTGAAGCAGAAGCAAAACGAAAAATCGCCGAAGCATTCGAACATTACGGAAAAGCGGCAACGCTTGATATGGTTCTGGCAATGCTTCCACAATATGCAAAAGAATTGGCTAGCCCATTAGGAAATATTGACAAGATTACGATTGTCGATACCGGAGGCGACGGCAAAAATAATGGCGCCAATAAAGTAACCGGCTATGCAACAAACCTAATGGCAACGATGCAGGAATCGTTAAAAGCTTCGTCCGGCATTGATTTAAAAGAATTGCTCGAAAATTTTTCCGGCAAAGGGAATGTGCGTAAAACGGATGATCCGATAACAGAAACAGATTCGTAATCCCTTTTGAATCTTACACATGACAAACCGAATCATAACAAAATAATAAACCTGAATGATGCTGTCTCATCAGCCGATTTTGCCGGCTGTGAGACAGTTTTTTTGTTTAATGGAATGCTGGTGTTTTTCAGTTGGAATCTCCAAAAGAAAAGACATTAATATAGAATGAGTGTCTCTTTCACGTAACCGTCACGATATTTTTTTACTTCTATCAATTGTTCGTGATTATTTTTATAATACATCGTGATATGATCTATTTTATCATCTTCCTGATTTGCAAAACTCACATATAGAATCACCATTACTTTATCATCCTGAATTGCCTTCAAATCAACAGCATCACCTTCAAGCTGGTACTGATAATTATTAGCTGCGCATATATCAAATCTCCATAACAGATTATTTTCCATTGCTCCATATTGCTCACTGTATCCAGTGCCTAAATTCGAAACGATTTTGTCAATAGGATCAGATGGGTTAAGGTTGTTTTTTAAATTTTCGATAATGTTCGCATCACAGCTGTCTTTTTGTTCTAGATTTGCATGTGCAACATCTACATCTACAACTTTGCTTGGCCATGATACCATTACTGTACAAAGAATCAATAGCTTAAACCACATAATTTGCCACCCTTTCCTTCCCTTTGTTTCATTGTTGAAAAGCTGTGTCAGCAAACATTACAGTTTCGTTACATTTGTTACATATATATTATGAAACCTTCGTTTCTATGCCACTGTTTTACTTTTTTGCTTGTCTATTTTTTGACTTCCTTCCTTCATTTCAATATATATGAAAGTTTGCCGTATTTCAGAAGTATTATTTATCGCAAATTAAAGTGGTAATAAGCTCACATTATCACAGAATTTAATTGTAAATGCAGCAGAAATTCAGATAGATTTTTCCCAATTAATTGAATGATGGTTTTACCTGTATTCGTTGAAGGAAGATCGGCGCTTAACACTGCCGCATAAGCTGTATGATTTTTATATGTAATGATCGCACTGTCGTGTTCCACATGGGCAACTTCACCGGTTTTATTTGCAACTTGCATTTTTTGCTGATCGATAAAAGCAGGCAGTTTATGTTGAAACTGCTGTTTAGACATTATTGCAAACATGCTGTGGCAGCTTTCTTGGGAAAAGAGTCCCGGCTTATGAATCTGTTTTAACAGCTTTATCATATCTTGGGAGGATGTAAAATTATCTATTTTTTTCTTGATGGCAGTATCGTCCATCAACTTACGATTCAGTTTCGTATGAAGGCAGTTTGCTTTTTCGAGAAATTGATTTACCTCGCTTATTCCGACTTTATCTATCAGCCAATTTGTTGCCGTATTATCAGAGACAACGATCATGAGCGTGATAAGGTCCATAATTGGGAGCGAGCCTTCATCTGAAAAACTTTGTAATACCCCGGAACCGCCTACTCTATTCAGCGTTTTCAGCGGAACCAACTCTTTGCTGTCCCACTTTCCTTGTTCGATTTGTAAAAATGCTGTCATCATAATGGGAAGCTTTATCAAGCTGGCGGCAGGGTACATTTCCTCGCCATTCCAATCAAGTCTTTCCCCGCCAATTTCGATTGTAACGGAAAATCGGCCGTCACTTTGATGAAGAAGCTCTGTTATTTTTTGCTTAAGTTCATTTAGTTTCATCTTATCTACCCATCCCTATTGTAAAATAGTTCTAAAAAATATTACGCTTACCTTGTTAGTAAATGACATGCGACAAAATGACCCGGCTCTGCCTCCTTCCATTGCGGCTTTTTTTCTGCACATTTATCCATCGCATAAGCGCATCTTGTCCGGAATACGCAGCCGCTTGGCGGATCAACCGGACTGGGGAGCTCCCCTTTTAAAATAATCCGTTCCCGCTTGTCTTCCATATCCGGATCGGGAATCGGAATTGCCGATAGCAAAGCCTCCGTATAGGGATGCAGCGGATGCTTATATAGATTGCAGCTGTCTGCCAATTCAACAAGATGCCCTAAATACATGACACCGATGCGATCGCTTATTTGCTTGACCATAGCTAAATCATGAGCAATAAATAAGTAGGTTAATCCCTTTTCTTTTTGTAATTGTTGCAATAAATTTACTACCTGCGCCTGAACAGATACATCTAAGGCGGAAATTGGTTCATCTGCAATAATAAATTCAGGATCCAGCGCCAAAGCGCGGGCAATCCCAATCCGTTGTCTTTGTCCGCCGCTGAACTCATGGGGATAGCGGCCAGCATGATCACGATGCAGCCCAACATCTTCCAACAATTGATAAACATGCTGCTTCCGCTCTTGTTTCTTTTTATAAAGCTTGTGTACCACCATCGGCTCGGCAATAATCTCGTAGACGGTGGAGCGGGGATTTAGCGAAGCATACGGATCTTGAAAAATCATTTGCATGCTGCGGTGAAAGGAATATTTTTCTTTTTTCATTAAGTCGTGTACATCTTTGCCTTTATAAAGAATTTGTCCGTCACTGCGGTCATATAGATTCATGATCGTTCTGCCGGCCGTAGACTTTCCGCAGCCCGACTCTCCAACAAGCCCAAACGTCTCTCCCCGGAAGACTTGAAAGGAAATATCGTCCACTGCTTTTAGTAATTTCCCTTTTCCGACGGTAAAATATTTCTTTAAGTTGTTAACCTGCAGTAGCGGTTTTTGCTTATCCATTGCGATTCCCCCGTTTTTGAATATTTCGCCATGTAATTCATAACCCCTGAAACGTTTATGACTCCTCCGTTTCATTCCAATAGCGCCTTGCCCCGCAAAATTCTTTTTCATAAACCGTACCTGCCAATTTTCTTACTTCAACCGTTTCTCCGGTTTTCGGTGCATGAATCATTTCTCCGTTGCCACAGTAGATCCCGACATGATGGATGAAGCCTTTGCCTTCCTCATATGCAAAAAACAGCAAATCTCCCGGCAACAGCTCTTCCTGAGCTATCTTTTTTCCTGCCTCCGCCTGTTCACTTGCATCTCTCGGGATTACATATCCGTTTGCTTTACACATGCTATAGCTAAACCCGGAGCAGTCATAGCCAAAACTGCTCATTCCCCCCCACAAGTACGGCAGACCGAGAAATTTCTCTGCACATTTCACAATTTCGTTTCCTGAGCCTTTTCGCACTTCGTCTGCCGATGAAAAAACAGTCACTGCGTTTTTCGAGACTGTCGCTGTCCCATTTGGTATTTTTGCCCGGATATAAACACCCTCTTCTGCTAAAAATGGTAGGGATGTTAAAAAGCTTACTTCCATCGTATTTTCGTTATCTTCGTATAAAATTGCGTATTTGCTTGTTATAACGGCGATACCTTGATCGGCTCGCCTCCAATCTACTGGCGCTTTTACTAATTGTTCTTTCAGCATCCATCCCGGGTAGCCCCGGTTGTCTTTTTTCGAAGCCTGGCCAACAACTGCAACCTGATAGCAATTTTTATGCTCATCCAGTATGATTACTTCCCCGCCTAATAAAACTTGTGATTGCACAAGATTTTCCTTACAAAGGGAAAGCTTCTCTTCATAAGTCATTTCCTGAATCCATTCTTGGATGTTACCAGCTCGCATATCCGCTTCTCTTGGTGAATCATAAGCTGTCCATAACGTCGCAACCGGTACGTTGACGAGCCATTTTTCATGTACAGTCAATGCCATTCACCACCTAACATCTAATTTATCGCAGATTAAGGGGCAGTAAAACCCCCGCCTCAAAAATGGAGGTGAAACCAATCATTTTAGGCGGGGGATAAACTGCCCCTAAAAGCCCGATTGGTGAGATAAGAATTTTCTTTGGGCTTTAGCCCTTAGAAAATTCAATCGGGCTTCGCGCGATAAGGAATATCTTAGAACTTCAGCTCTTAGATATTTCAATCAGGCTCTGCGTGACTAACCATCAGTGGGGGATGAAGGCCAACTAAGAACTCAGGCGTCCTGTTGCAACGTTGGCACTAGTATATCCTGTACGTCTACCGACTAAAGGCGCAACGTCCTGTTGCAACGTCGGTACTAGCACGTCCTGTGCGTCGAAAAACCCCCACTGATGGAAGTTTCACTTTATTGTCTTTTTTTTCTGACATTCTCCGGTTATTAAGTCTTCCCCTCATGAATACCGCTCGCAAATCTCACAGTGCGCTGATCCGTATCGAGATAAACATGGACACCTAATGGAATGGAAAAATGCGGCTGGCAGTGGCCGATTTTAAATCCTTTCAGGGCCGGTTTTCCAGAAAGTGTTATATAATGGCTGATCACTTCTTCAAGCGTTAACGATGGGTTTTTTTTTGGTTTACAATGTTGAAAATCACCGATAAGAATCCCTGCGGAGTCAGACAATTTTCCCGCCATTAAAAGCTGATTTAGCATGCGGTCAACATTACGTGGCTCTTCATTTACATCCTCTATAAAAAGAATTTTCCCTTTCGTGTCCATCTCGAATTCAGTCCCGAGCGTGCTAATCAACAAGGACAAATTACCACCCGTTATTTCTCCGCAAGCCTTGCCATTGACAATGGCTTCAAGCGAAGATATCTCTTCATTGTATTCAAGCTGCTGCGGTTGCAATAATTGCCTGAACATTTGCTTTGTCAGTGGATGGACATCATCCTTTCCTAAATCTGAGGCAGGCATCGAACCATGAAAAGTAACAAGACCGGTTTTCTGACGAATTGCCGTATGTAAAAAAGTAATATCACTATATCCCCAAAAAATTTTTGGATGTGTCTTTATTAAGTTGTAATCAAGAAATGATGCGAGTCTGGCGGTACCGTAACCGCCGCAGGCACAAAAAATCGCTTTTACCTCATTATCTAAAAACATCTCAAGCAGGTCTTCCGCCCGTTCTTTATCTGTTCCTGCCAAATATCCATTGGAATTTCCTACATGCTTGCCAATTTTCACTTTTAAATCAAACTCTTCTGATAAAAAAGTAATTCCTTTTTGCAGTGCCTCTAAATTGGGCGGACTTGCCGGTGCGATGATGCCGACAGTATCGCCTTTTTCCAATTTTCCTGCTTTGATTGTCACTTCGATATTCACCCCATGTCTTTTCCATCATCATATGCGGCAATTTCATAATGTTCCTTCATTAAGGACGTACTAGTGCCAACTTTGGAACAGTATGCAGCACTTTTTTCAGGCTAACAACCATTATATTCAAATTCTGGCAAAGTCATAATGACGAGGTTATAAGAAGATGGATATAATTGTAAAATCGCCATGCCAGTGTACATCCTCCGCTGATGGAACGTTTCATTTACAAAGAAAGGGATGCTGATTAAACATCCCTTCCATTGCGACTTAGTTTTTGTCAGCCCATTTTAATTCCATATATCCAACCGGATGGCGTACAATTCCTGTAACAGTTTCATTTTGCAAGTAAACTTGATTATAGAAATGAACCGGGAAAATCGGCATCTCTGTAAATAAGAGTTTTTCTGCTTCATACATTAATTCATAACGTGCTGACTCGTCCGATTCATTCTTTGCATCCTGAATCAGCTTGTCATATTGCGGATTGCTCCAGCCTGTACGGTTCATTGAATGCCCGGTTTGGAAATTTTCCAGGAAGTTAATCGGATCGGCGTAATCCGCCAGGAATGAGCTCCGTGATAATTGAAATTTTAAATTTGTTTGTTCTTCGGAAAAAACGTTCCACTCCATATTGGCGAGTTTTACTTCTACTCCGAGGTCCTCTTTAAACATTTGCTGCAGCGTTTCGGCAATTTTTTGATGTGTTTCGCTTGTACTGTAGGTTAATGTAATTTCCGGAAGCTCCTCATACCCTTCCTCTTCCATTCCGAGAGCAAGCAGCCGTTTTGCTTCTTCCACATCCGTTTTTACTAAATCACCATTTTTTTCACGGAAATCATTGCCTTCCGGATCTTTGAAGCCGTAAGAAACAAAGCCGTATGCAGGCTTCTCCTGATTTTTCGTAACATAATCCACGATCTCTTGCTGGTTCACTGCCATTGCGAACGCCTTGCGAATATTTACATTTTGAAACGGCTCTAATGTTACATTAAAGCGATAAAAATAGTCTCCAGCCTGGTCTTCAATATGGACATTATCATCATCCATTAACTGTTCACTCATTTCTGCCGGTACTGCCGAGGTATCCAGTTCTTCATTTTGGAACATTTGATATTCCGTATTCGAATCATCGACCATTGCCCAATGAACGCTATCCAACTTTACATTATCCGCATCCCAATAATGTTCATTTTTTTCCATCACAAAATGGCTGTCGTGCTCCCATTCTGTTAGCTTAAAAGGACCGTTTGCGACAAATGATTCTGCTTCTGCAAACCATTGCGGATTTTCCGTTGCAACTTTTTCATTGATCGGCGCAAAGGATGGATTTGTAATCACGCTTAAAAAGTAGGCTTGCGGGCTGATTAATGTCACTTCAAAAGTTTTATCGTCAACTGCCCTGATTTTTACATCATCAGCCGAGCCTTCGCCATTATTAAACGCTTCGGCACCTTCAATAAAATAGCCAAGAAAAGCAGCCGGTGAAGCTGTTTCCGGATCAAGCATCCGTTTCCAGGCGAAAACAAAGTCACCTGCAGTTACGTCATCCCCGTTTGACCATTTTGCTTCTTCGCGGAGATAAAAGGTATACGTTTTTCCGTTATCCGATACTTCCCAATCTTCTGCAATTGCTGGCTCCGGCTCATGGTTCTTTCCAAGACGGGTTAAGCCTTCCATTAAATTATTTAATGCGTTCCATGAAACAGAATCAAAACCAATCGGTGGATCGAACGAACTTGGCTCTTGTCCGTTGTTTAAGTATAGTACTTTTTCCTTGTCTGCTGAAGAATTTTCACCGCTGTCGCTGCCGGCATCTTCATTTGCGGTACATGCTGCCAGCAGCAAAAGCAGTATACCTGCCAATAAAAACGATAATAGCCTGCTTAGTTTCATTTTAGTTCCCCCTTCAAAAATATATGGATGATCAGGCGGTTGCCTGTCAACACCAGCTTTTCGTGAAAAATAATGATACTATTTTCATGACATTGAGGTGGAATGATTATGTAGGTTCTTCTATAGTCATCACAAACTTTTTATGTTTCTCGTGACCCGGAGTCTCTGATTTCCTCTTTTCCATTCATGAAAAGAAAAGTCCATGCAGGTAAGATTACCTGTATTTTGAACTGGATTAAGCGTTCTTTTTTGCCCGTTCATCCTGCAGCCAACAGTGGACAAAATGCTCTTTAGTAATCCTTGTTTCTCCTGGATAAAGATGCTCACATACTTCCATTGTCAAATCGCATCTCGCTGAAAACGGACATCCTTCTGGAGGTGAAAACAAATCCGGAGGCGTCCCGTGTATCGGTTTTAGCCCTGTTCCTTCCATATCCAAGCGCGGTACAGAGTTTAATAAACCTTTTGTATAAATATGCTGGGCATTGTAAAAAAGCTCGCGGCGTGATCCGGTTTCGACAATTTTCCCTGCATACATAACGGCGATTCGATCAGCGACCTGGGCAACTACTCCTAAGTCATGCGTAATTAAGATAATCGATACACCTGTCTTTTTCTGAATCTCTTTAAACAAATCCAATATTTGCGCCTGTATCGTTACATCAAGTGCAGTTGTTGGTTCATCGGCAATCAGTATCTCCGGCTGGCAAACGAGTGCCATTGCGATGACAATTCTTTGCCGCATTCCTCCGCTGAATTCATGGGGAAATTGTTTTAAGCGCATTTCCGGACTGGGAATTCCGACAAGATCGAGCATATTTAAGGCGATGCTTCTCGCCTGATCATTTGATATTTTCATATGTTGTCTAATACCTTCGATTAATTGTGTGCCAATGGTTAACGTCGGGTTTAATGCTGTCATCGGATCTTGAAAGATCATGGAAATTTCCGAGCCGCGGATTTTTCGCATCTGTTTTTCTGTTAACTTTGTTAAATCATTTCCTTTAAATAGTATCGAACCACGGTTAATTTTTCCGGATGGAGTTGGAATTAGCCGCATAATGCTTTGTGAAGTAACACTTTTCCCACAACCTGACTCTCCTACAATTGCTAATGTTTCTCCTTTACATAAGTGAAAATTGACTCCGCGAACCGCTTGGATCTTACCACCATACGTTGAAAAAGAAACGTGCAAATCCTTTACTTCCAGTACTTTTTCCATTCCATTACCTCCTTAATCGCGGATCAAGGGCATCTTGAAGCCCGTCACCCAATACATTGAAGGAAAACATTGTCAAAGAAATAAATAACGCAGGAAAGAAAAGGCGCCACCAATGCCCTGATAAAATTGTTGTTAATCCGTTGTTCACCATCAAACCCCAGCTGGCATCAGGAGGCTGTATCCCCAATCCGAGAAAGCTTAAAAAGGTCTCTGCAAAAATTGCCGATGGAACGGTTAATGTCATCTGCACAATAATCGGTCCCATCGTATTTGGCAATAAATTTTTGCGGATTATCCTTGTAGTACTTGTACCAAAAGATTTTGACGCAAGCACAAATTCATAATTTTTTAATTGCAGCACCTGGCCTCTGACAATTCTCGCCATACCGATCCATCCGGTTGCCGACAGGGCAGCGATAATTGTAAACAGGCTCGGGCCCATAACAACCAGTAATAAAATTACGACTAATAAATAAGGAAGCCCGTAAAGAACTTCAATTATCCGCATCATAATATTGTCTGTTCTCCCGCCCTTATATCCGGCAATTCCTCCGTATGTAACGCCGACGGCAAAATCAATCAAAGCGGCGACAAAGCCAACAAATAACGAGATACGCGCTCCAACCCATGTTCTTGTAAAAACATCACGGCCAAGATCGTCTGTCCCAAACCAATGGTCTATAGAAGGCGGCTGATTTTGATTTGTAATATCGTTATCCATGCTATGAGGAGCGATAATTGGTCCGGCAATTGCCATTAAGATTAAGAGAATTAAAAAACACAGCCCTGCCATTGCTAATTTGTTTTTGACAAGCCGGCGCCATGCATCCTGCCAATAAGACTGGCTTGGCTTGGCTACTTTTTCAGCCTCATATAGGTTCTTTTGCTTTTTTACAAACCATTCATCCGGGATATCCGTTGTACGGAATGTCATCTTTTCTTCCGGTACTGCCATTTTAGCGCACCTCCTTTTTATACAGCTTGATACGGGGATCTAAAATCCCATAAGCGAGATCGACGAGAAAAAGCATGACAATCAGGATGGAACTGTAAAAAACAGTTGTCCCCATAATCACCGGATAATCCCTGGTGTTGATACTTTCTACAAAATAACGGCCCATCCCCGGAATCGCAAAAATTTTTTCAATTACAAACGTGCCGGTTAAAATACTTGCAGCCATAGAACCCAAAATGGTAACTACGGGTAAAAGCGCATTACGCAGCGCATGTTTGATAACAATTTTCAAAGGAGATAAACCTTTTGCTTTTGCTGTTTGTATATAGTCCTGAGTCAGTACTTCCAACATACTCGCCCGTGTGAGCCGGGCAATAATTGCCATCGGTCCGGTTGCCAGTGCTAAAACCGGTAAAATCATATGCTTCCAGCTTTTCCAGGTTGCAACCGGAAACCAGTCCAAATTTACCGCAAGCTGCTGGATTAACAGTGTTGCCAGAATAAAATTAGGAATCGATATCCCTAACACAGCAATGGTCATCGCAAGATAGTCTATTAATTTATTATGGCGCAGGGCTGCAACAACTCCGAGAAATATCCCGGATATTACGGCAACAATTAATGTATAGATTCCCAGTTCAAATGAAATCGGAAAGCCGTTCCCCAGCATTTCATTTACCGTTTGCGAAGATTTCTTTATGGAAGGACCGAAATCAAAGGTTGCTACTGATTTTAAATAGAATAAATATTGGAAAAACAGAGGTTTATCCAAGTTATAATGAGCTTCTAAGTTGCGCTGAACTGTTTCGTTTGTTGCACGTTCCTCGTTGAAAGGCGAACCGGGGATCGCATGCATAAGAAAAAACGTTAACGTAATAATAAGCCACAGTGTAACCAGCATGGAAAGTAATCGTTTCCATATGTATTTTTTCATTGCCTTCCCACTCTTTCTAAGAAAATGTTGTATGTATAGCTAATTCTGTCATTACAAGCATGACCAGTCATGATTATTTTGCTTCGTTCATAATTATGTTTACTGGAATCAACATGTGTATGTTCCACTAAACCAGAAATTCCTTCCATATCACCAGAAAGATAGAGCTTCATTTTCTCCCTCCCAACGATAATTTACAATTTTCTTAAAATTATAAATTATAAGACTCGTAATTTCAAGACATTTTTTGAAAAATAAAACATACTTCAACATAAAAACTGCAAGACTTTCTATATTTTTGTAAGATTATTTTACAAAATAGCCAGAGCCTTTTACGTACTAAAAATAAAAAACGTACATCAGTTTTTTAAAAAAATGTGACGGGCAGAAACAGCAAGTCGCCTCACCATTTCTGTCCCGAAAAAATCTATTTCTTTTCAACAAAATTTTTACTGCCACTATATAACCCTGTTGCAGATAGGCCAAGCATAAGACCTATTAAAACAGAATTTTTCAGCGGCCCTTCAATATAAACAATGCCAATCACTAAACCTAACAATACAGAAACGATTGGTGCCCATTTCACTGGTAGTCCATATTTTTTGCTCAATTCAACTAAACCAGTGATGAGTGGAATAATTGCAACATGGTGAATATCTAACATGCTGTCTCCCCCCTTCTTCATAACATATGAAAGCTTTTAGTCAAGGGAACGGCATTTACTCAATGTTCATGTCACTTTTATTGACATATTTATCTTTAAATGTTTTAAGGTTTAACCCGCGCCGCGAAGCGTAGGTGGGTTTTACCAATCAGGCGTGGTAGAGTCCCCATCTGATTTTCCGAAGTTACAGCTTGCTAAAACGAGTTCACTCGCAAAATAATTTCACTTTACGGTTCGTGAAAGAAATTAGTAGGGGTGTGATTGCCCCTTAATCTGCGATAAAAAAAGAATCAGTGAAAATGACCGATTCTTTTTTTGTTTCTTGCTATTCATTTTATGCACGTTAAGAGCCAAATAGTATCCAGCTTTCACATCCCTTATAATTATAGAATTTACTTACCAACTAAAACAATATTTTGGGAGGGAATCCCTATGCTCAAATTTTCCAAACGAAACACATTACTCGCGCTTTAAAAGAGCTTCTCCGGCAATTCCCGGATCCGTCATTTCATACGGATCCAAAATTAGATTAAGTTCTTCCTCTGTGAGAACATCGTATTTTAAGCAAAGCTCACGGACAGATTTTCCTGTTAAAATTGCTTCTCTGGCAATTCTAGCAACCGCCTCATAGCCAAGATGTGGGTTAACAGCAGTAATAATGCCGACACTATTTTCGACATCTTTCGCCAACTTTTCTTTATTTGCCTCGATTCCTTTTAAGCAGTATTCTGTAAAGACGTGAAATGCATTATTCATTATACTAATGGACTGAATTAAATTAAAAACCAACACCGGCTCCATTACATTTAATTCCAGCTGACCAGCTTCTGATGCCAGACAGATCGTATGGTCATTGCCAATAACTTGGAATGCTACTTGATTAATCACTTCAGCCATCACCGGATTTACTTTCCCCGGCATTATTGATGACCCCGGCTGGCGGGATGGCAGGCTGATTTCATTAAAGCCGACGCGCGGCCCGGAAGCCATTAATCGTAAATCATTTGCTATTTTTGACATATTCATCATACAAACTTTTAAAGAAGCGGAAACTTCTGTATAGGCATCTGTATTTTGCGTTGCATCAACGAGATGTTCCGCGTTTTGAAGCGGAAATCCGCTGATTGCGGATAATTTTCCGACAACTATTTTAATATAATTCAAATCGGCATTTAAACCTGTGCCGACGGCTGTTGCCCCCATATTGACAGAAAAAAGATGCTGACGGGAGGCTGTAATTCTCTTAATATCCCTTTCCAGCACTCTTTTGTATGCTTCAAATTCCTGTCCGAGACGAATAGGTACAGCATCCTGTAAATGTGTCCTGCCCATTTTTATTACTTCATCAAATTCGGCTGCCTTTTTGCCAAATACATCTTTCATTGCTTCCATTGTCGATAATAATTTTTCCAGTAAAGAAAGTGTTGCTAAATGAATCGCTGTTGGGAACGTGTCATTTGTCGACTGCGCCATATTGACATGGGAATTAGGACTTAAATGAAAATAATCGCCTTTTTCCTTGCCCATTAATTCCAATGCGCGATTTGCGATTACTTCGTTCGTATTCATGTTTATGGACGTTCCTGCTCCGCCTTGAATCGGATCGACAATAAACTGGTCATGCCATTTTCCCTGGATAATTTCATCGGCAGCTTTAATAATTACCTCTCCCAATCCTCTATATAGCCTGCCGGTTTCCATATTTGCCTGTGCAGCGGCTTTTTTCACCATTGCCATCGCTTTTATTAATTCATCATGCAGCCGGTAGCCTGTTATCGGAAAATTTTCTACTGCTCTTAATGTTTGAATTCCGTAATAAGCCTCCGCAGCAACTTCCTTTGTTCCTAAAAAATCTTTTTCCACACGAACATTCTTTTTTGTCATTCAAAGTGCCCCCTGTTTTTTCTAGTCCACATGATTCCATATCATCGGGCCTTTCTTCCTTTTATTATTATATACATATTATTAAAACTGCAATAAAAGAAACTTTCAACACGAAAATTCTTTTTTCTATTTCTTCTTAATCTGATTGTGATCCGGTCTGTCTACATTTTTTTTGAGTATGAAGTAAGAATTTGTCCGATTTGCAATTATTTTTTGTAATGATATCGATTCAGCAAACTAATAACAGAAAAAACAAGGGAAGACTCCAATATCTGATTGGCAAACTTTCCTGCGTTCCGCTTAGAGACGGAGGCACTTTGATTGTATAATTTTCCTATCCGCGTCCGGCTTGAAATGCCGGATATTTTGTCATTCCGCCGTCGGCAAATAATGTGATACCTGTTACATAACTTGATTCAGAAGAAGCAAGCCATGCGGCAACTGCGGCAATTTCGTCTGGACGTCCGATATATCCCATTGGAATCATGCTTTCCACATCTGCCCTTTTTTGCGGATCGGCAAATTTTTTCGCATTTATCGGCGTATCTATTGCTCCGGGACCAATGTTATTGACACGGATCCCTTTTGGCGCATATTCTAATGCGAGCGTTTCTGTCATTAATTTCATTCCGCCTTTGCTCGCAGCATAATGGACAAAATGCGGCCACGGAATTAACTCATGGACACTGGAAATATTTATTATATTTCCTTTTATATCATTTTCAAGATAATATTTTATCGCCTCCCGACTTCCTAAAAACGCACCTGTCAAGTTCGTATCCAGCACTTTGTTCCAATCTTCCAGCGGTAATTCATGGGAGGCAACAGCGTTTTCGATCCCTGCGTTATTAATCATAATATCTAATGTGCCAAAGTGATTTTTTGCAGTATGGATAAGGTTTTTTACATCCGCTTCTTTTGAAACATCTCCGCGGACAATCGCTGCCTCGCCGCCTGCTTCCTGCACCTCTTTCAACACTGCAAGTGCTTCAGCTTCATCAGAATGAAAGTTAATCACTACTTTTGCCTGCTCTTTTCCAAAACGGATTGCCATCGCGCGGCCAATTCCTTTCGATGCTCCCGTAATCACAACCACTTTCCCTTTTAAATCTTTATACATTATCTGCGCCTCCTTTTGCTATTCCTAATAAAATTGCGGATATGACAATCAAAACAATTCCTTTGAAAATGCCGATTAATTGCCGTTTTGTCTTTTTTTCACCAATGATAAAAATGCCGCCTAGCGTTGCAATCACAATTCCCATTTGCGATAATGTAAAGCTTGTCGCAACTCCGACTTTTGGCTGCGATAAAAATAAAAACATGTTTCCTGCCGCCCAAAATAATCCAGGTATAATATTTTTTACCGTATACATATTAAATGGTTTATGTTTTGCGGTTAAAACAAGCCCTCCAATAACCATCCCGATTGCTTGCGGAAACAGCGCTTCCCAGCCACTTATCTCAAAAAACCGCACAATGACAACATAAACTAAATAACCAATTGTTGAAAGAAGCAGGATCATGATCCCTTTTTTAAAATTTTCCGGACGTTCATGTTCGTGATGGCCGCCATGTTTATCACCAAGCGACGTCAAAATAATTCCGAGAATGATGAGGATAAGAGCAAGTATACCGAGAATAATTGATACTGCTGTTGTCCATTCTTTAAAAACCAATACTCCGAATAACGAAGCAGAGACAATTTGCATTCCTGTTGACAATGGCATTGTTTTCGAAACACCGATTAAATCAATGCTTTTTAATTGATTACTTTGCCCGAGAGCCCAAAAAACTCCTGAAATAAAGCCAATTAAAAATATAAATGGCGTTAGTAAGGGCTGCATCACGAAATAAACGACGAAAGAAAAAATGAATGCGCCGATCGTTGTTCCAAGTACCTGGCTATGTGGGCCGCCACCAATTTTTACATTTATTAAGACGATACTCCCCCAAAATAGCGCCGGCAGAATTGCAATAAAAATCTCCATTTCTGACTTCATCCCTTCTTTCTGTTTCTGTGAGGCAGCTTTTTCTCGGAAGCGTTGATAAGTATGTCCGCTTTGTAAATTGAATTTTTCTGCACGTTCTTTTCAGGGTATTCTTTTCTTGAATGATAATTATGTACATATTACATATTTCTCCATGACGAAAAAAGCTATTTTTTTCATGAGTTCCTTTTCAATAGTATTGTCCTTTTTTGAATTTATTTTGCATAAAAGTTTTTTGCTGAAATGTCTGAAAATTTCGTCTGAAT
This sequence comes from Bacillaceae bacterium Marseille-Q3522, assembly GCA_017898095.1. GTDB lineage: Bacteria > Bacillota > Bacilli > Bacillales > Cytobacillaceae > JAGKQJ01. The sequence continues at coordinate 53,936 of JAGKQJ010000008.1, forward strand.
TGATTAATGCGGAAAAGCGAATACGGGGATAAATCCATTCTCTAAAATAGGCCTGTTGCAGTGGAATCACCTAACAACAACAGGTGGCATAGAATCAGCCACCTGTTTTAATATTTAGAAGTAAATATCATGATCGTGAACGTGTTTCAGAAAAATCTTAAATGTTAACTTACCGTTTTCTAGTTGTCCAGTGAATCGAGCCAAATTCACTATGAGGATGCACTTCCGCCTGAATTTTTTTGTATTCGTGCTCCAGTTTGGAAAGAGATAATTCATACAGATGCTTATCATCTTTCTTATAGACATTAAATGTAATCAGTTTATTGATGATTTCCTTCCGTCTGGTTTCGACTGCCTGCCGCAATATGTTACTCATGTAAACCACTCCTCTTTTTTTATTGAAAAAATAAAAAAACCTTCTTTTTGAAGATAAGAAGAGGTTTTAAGTCAACTTATCTTCCGAACTTGACAGCTCGTTGGAATTAGCACAGTGTTCTTCTTTAGAATCTGTTGCTGAGGCTTCATCGGGCCATTCCCTCCGCCTCTCTGGATAAGTGTTGATGGTATTTATTCCTATTAATTGAGATTATAAACCTTATTATTCCGATTAGTCAACTAATATTTAAAACAAACATTTTTATTTTAGCTGATGGATGCTGTCCTAAAACCTATATTCCCATGTTTTTATACCAAGCCTTTGAAAAAGGTTGATATTAAAAGAGTAAACATTTTGCGTTCACTGAAACGAGTTCATTTATACTTCTTAGCATAAAAAAACTCCGTGATCGGCAAAACTATAATGGTGAGCCCAAATACAACCAACAGTGGAATATTTTCAATTTCATTTAAACTCCCGGTACCTTCAGACAAAAATAATATTGAGCCCGATAATACCATTAAGGTCAACTCCCCCCCACTTAACACCCTTACGGATTGTTTGAAGTGGGGGCCCTGCGTCTGTCGAATATAGACAGTGCTTCTGCCCTCGCAGAAAGCAACTACACTTATTCCTACCCAGTAGTGCGAACGGTTGTT
>JAGKQJ010000090.1 GCA_017898095.1 Bacillaceae bacterium Marseille-Q3522
GTATTAATCTATAAAGTGAAACTTCCTTCAGTGGGGGTTTCTTTCATCCCCCACTAAAGGTTAGTCACGCGGAGCCCGATTGATTTTTCTAAGAGCTAAGCCTCTAAGGAAATCCTTATTTTACCAATCGGGCTTTTAGGGGCAGTTTATCCCCCGCCTAATATGATTGGCTTTACTACCATTTTTGAGAAAGGTGTATTACTGCCCCTTAATCTGCGATAAATTTTTCAAAAAGTCACCAAATGATAAGTAAAACGAATATTGTCGATAATCCCTGCTTTATCAGCATTCTGATAATAGATTATCATGATATAAATTTTTGTAAAGAAGGAAGTAAGGGAGTAATAATGAGGAAAAGAGCGAAATTCTAAGAAAAACGAATGTTTTGTACGTACAGTTTTTTCTGTACGTTATTTATAAACAGAAATGACTGCATATCAACTTTGCGTAAAGTTAAAGTGCTGCCCTATACTTAACAATGGTAGATCGGCCGTTTGAGATAGCGAATGAGGTGAAAGAATGGAGAAATCAGTAAAAATAAACGTACAGAATGTCACAAAAATTTTCGGGAAAAACTTCAAAAAGGCTCTTTCGTTATTAAATAAAGGTGAATCGAAAGGAGAGATATTGAAAAAAACCGGGGCAACGGTTGGTGTCAGTAAAGCCAGTTTTGACGTCTATTCCGGTGAAATATTCGTCATAATGGGTCTTTCCGGGAGCGGCAAATCGACACTTGTCCGTATGCTAAACCGCTTAATCGATCCGACGATCGGACAGGTGTTAATGGATGGAAAAAATATTGTCGAAATGTCTAAAGAAGAACTGCGGGAAGTCAGACGGAAAAAGATGAGCATGGTCTTCCAAAAATTCGCCTTGCTTCCACATCGGACGATTTTAGAAAATACGGAATACGGTTTAGAGATCCAGGGAGTAAACAAAGAAATTCGCCGGGAAAAAGCAATTCAGTCGTTAAAAATGGTTGGTTTGGAAGGCTATGAGCATCAATATCCTGACCAATTAAGTGGCGGTATGCAGCAACGGGTCGGTCTCGCCAGAGCATTGGCAAATGATCCGGATATCCTATTAATGGATGAAGCATTTAGTGCCCTTGATCCGTTAATCCGCAAAGAGATGCAGGATGAACTGTTAGATCTCCAGGCAAATATGGAGAAAACAATTATTTTTATTACCCATGATTTAGATGAAGCATTAAGAATTGGCGACCGGATTGCATTGATGAAGGATGGTGTCATTGTTCAGGTCGGGACACCCGAAGAAATCTTAATGAATCCATCCAATGAATATGTCGAAAAATTTGTCGAAGATGTTGATTTATCAAAAGTTTTAACGGCTAATCATGTGATGAAACGTGCGGAAGCAGTTTCGATTGAAAAAGGGCCGCGAGTGGCATTGCAATTGATGCGTGATTTAGGAATATCAAGTATTTATGTTGTAAATAAACGAAAAGTTTTGCTGGGAGCAATCACTGCAGAAACTGCCAGGGAGGCAGTAGAAAAAAATCTCCCGCTTTCCAAAGATTTATTAGAAAAAGTGGTTACAGTACAAGGAGATACATTGCTAACAGAGCTGTTTGAAAAAATGTCGGCGGTCTCTATTCCGGTCGCAGTTGTGGACGAAAACCAGCGCTTAAAAGGCATTATCGTAAGAGGTGCTGTCATCGGTGCGTTAGCAGGAGACAATGATTTTATTAATAATACGAACCAGGAAATGACGGAGGTGGGGAATTAATGGACAATTATCTTCCGAAACTTCCGGTTGCTGATTGGATTGATACGTTTGTCGATTGGTTAACAACTACTTTTGCTGTTCTTTTTGATGGTATTTCTGAGTTTCTGGAATTTGTTGTAGAAAGCTTTGTTACTGTACTTGCTTTTATTCCTTCTTATATTTTTATTCTCTTGTTTACGCTGCTTGCATGGAGACTTGCAAATCGAAAGATTGCAATTTTTACATTGATAGGCTTGTTTTTAGTAGATAATTTAGGTTACTGGGAACCAATGTTAAATACATTAGCACTTGTTATCACTTCTGTTATCGTTTCTATTCTCATTGGTATTCCGATCGGAATATGGGCTTCGCAGAATAAAGTTGTCAAAAATATCGTTGTTCCGGTACTTGATTTTATGCAAACAATGCCAGCCTTTGTCTATTTAATACCCGCTATCTTTTTCTTCAATATCGGCGTCGTTCCCGGTGTCGTGGCATCCGTCATTTTTGCGATGCCGCCAACGATTCGATTAACGATTCTCGGGATTCAGCAGGTTCCGGCTGATATAACGGAAGCAACAGAAGCGTTTGGGTCAACAACCTGGCAAAAATTAACGAAGGTACAGCTGCCACTTGCCATGCCGACAATTATGGCAGGTATTAACCAGTGCATCATGCTGGCACTATCGATGGTTGTTATTGCATCCATGGTTGGGGCACCGGGATTGGGGGCAGATGTTTATCGAGCTGTAACGCAAATTCAAATAGGGAGAGGATTTGAAGCGGGCATTGCGATCGTCGTGATTGCGATTATTCTTGATCGGATCACACAAAATATCGGCAACAAAAAAAGAGGAGGAACACAATTAAAATGAAAAAAATTCTTACGTTACTTTTTGTATTCACACTTACTATTGCATTAGCTGCCTGCGGGTCAAATAACAGCAGCAAGAATGCAGATGCAACTGCAGGAGAACAGGTCGATTACGAGATTGTTGGCATTGATCCGGGCGCAGGTCTGATGAAAGCTGCAGACAAGGCGTTAAGCGATTATGAATTATCGGATTGGAAGGTTGTCGAAGGATCAAGTGCGGCAATGACGGCCGCGCTGAAAAAAGCGTATGACAAAGAAGAACCGATTATTGTCACTGGCTGGACACCTCACTGGATGTTCACTGCCTATGATCTAAAATATTTAGACGATCCAAAAGGCTCTTTCGGTGAAGATGAAAATATTCACACAATCGTCCGCAATGGTTTAAAAGATGATTTACCGGAAGCATACCAGGTGTTAGATAACTTCCACTGGGATTCCGATGCAATGGGAGAAGTAATGATGGACATAATGGAAGGTACCGCACCGGAAGATGCCGCAACAACATGGGTCGAAGAAAATGCTGAACTGGTAGCAGAGTGGACAGATGGTGTGGAGAAGGTAGACGGCGATGCGATCAAAATTGGCTATGTTGCCTGGGACAGTGAAATTGCCAGTACAAATGTCATCGGTAAAGTACTCTCTGATTTAGGCTATGACGTAACATTGAGCCAGGTAGAGGCCGGACCAATGTGGACAGGTGTTGCGGATGGAAGTTTAGATGCGCATGTTGCCGGCTGGCTGCCAATTACCCATGAAGATTATGTGAAAGAATTCGAAGGACAATTTGAAGACTTAGGCACAAATTTGGAAGGAACAAAGCTTGGATTAGTAGTACCATCCTATATGGATATCGATTCCGTTGAGGATTTAAAAGAATAAGTGAAACGTGCTGGAGAGGGATGATTATTGTCATCCCTCTCTTTTTTTCCGTTTGTTTTTCCTCAGTCCCCTTTTGCTCCCTCTTATTCTGCATTTCCTTATAATATTTTTTTGGGGGAATAAATGTGGAAATATATGTATTTTATTTGTGGATTTTTGCAAGATATAAGAATTGCCCGAGATGTACAGAAAAGTGGGCTGCACATGAAAGAATCACTTCTATATTAGTAACCACGTTATTGTTTTTTCGGAAGATTAGCAGCAGATGCTACCTTGATCAGATTCCAAATAGTCTTTTAAACTGCCGAGAGCTTGTTTCCAGGCGGACTTATGCCATTCAACCGCTTCCTCCCATTCTTTGCCCGTTCCCCAACCGGAATGAGAAATTTTAACTCCATTTTCCTTGAAAGTGACGTGAACGAGCGTGAGAGGTCTTCGTTCATAACATCTGCAAAGTTGTCAGGCCCTTTCCAGGAAAATAGGAAGCTTTCAAATGGTGTTATCTCAACAATTTTACATCCCTTTGTCGACATTTGATCGTGGTTTGCCGGGTCAAAAAATAGTTCAAATGCTCCGCCAACCTTTGCTTCGATATTGGCTTCCGGGGAAAACCACTTTACGATGTTTTCACTGATTGTCCATGCGGACCAAAGCTGTTCCTTTGACGTTCTTATATTTATTGCAAATTCTAAAGGCTGCATTTATGTACCTCCGTAAAAGTTTAGTCCTGTTCATTGCCAATTCTCTTTCTATAATAACGGAATAAATCTAGTTAAGCTATTGGCTTTAAATCACTTTTTCATGTATGAATCTTTCTTTTTCCTTCGATACCCTTTTGCTTTCATTATGGATGTTGAATAATTTTTCTTCGTTTGTTCTATACAGACTAGAACAAATTTGTTATAATAAATATAGAACAGAAGGAGGTCGGCACATGATTATTCAAATAGAACCTCAATCAGACGTACCAATCTATACGCAGTTAACGAATCAAATGATCGAAGGAATTGCCAGAGGGGACTTGCAACCGGGCAATTCACTGCCTTCTGTGCGGTCACTTGCTGCAGATCTGGGAGTAAATATGCACACCGTTCATAAAAGCTATCAAGAACTGGAGAAGAAGAAAATCATTCGAATTGTTCCAAAATCAGGTGCTGTAATCAATCTTCCGAAAAAAGTAAACCTTCGGGATCCTCTCTATAAGCGGATCGTAGCACAATGTAAACCGGTAATAGCGGAAGCACTGGTTTTAGGAATGAGGAAAGAACAAATTCAAGCACTTATTTCGACAATGATTGAAGATTTTCAAGAGAAAAAAGCTCAAAATAGGGAGGAATGAAAAATGATTTTTTCAATGATGTTCATCTCCATCGCATTTTTGATCGTAATCGAAACAGCAATTCCGTTTTTCGTAAAACGAACCGCTGCTTTTGGCGTATCGGTTCCGGATCAGCACACGAAAAATAAGAAATTAAAAACTTATAAAAAAAATTACTCACTGCTTGTTTTCACTTTGTCAGCTGTTTCCTTCATAATATATTTAGCATGGATATTCATTGGAACACCGGCAGATGAATCCCTCGTATTAGCTGGAGTAGCCCTCCAATTTGCCATTATCATCTTCAGTTTGGCGGTCTACTTTTATTTTTATGCGAAAGTTTTGCAACTGAAGAAAGCAGAAAAATGGGTTGAAAAAGTAAAACAAGTGAAAATAACGGATTTAGCTGCACGCTCACAGGATGAAATGCTTCCATGGTACGTATACTTGCTGCCAATGGTTATCACCGTTGGAATGGTTGGCTATACTTTCATGCAATATCCTCTGCTGCCAGAACAAATTCCAACGCATTGGGGACCGGATGGCAATGTGGATGCTTTTACAGAAAAAAACCTGCTGACGGTGCAAATGCTGCCTATCATCCTTTTCACGATGCAGCTGATGTTTTTCGGAATCAATGAAATGACGAAACGCTCCGGGATTAAATTAAGTGCTACGGCAACCGAAGCCTCACGGATCCGTCAGCTTACTTTAAGAAAATATTCCAGCTGGTTTATGTTGATCGTTAGCATTCTTATGACATTGCTATTCTCATTTTTACAGTTAAGTATGATTCATACGGATATTTTCAAGGGAGCATTCCTGATTGTTCTTCCATTTATATTTTTGCTGCTTGTGCTCGGCGGATCGCTCATTTTTGCCTTAAAGGTAGGGAAATCAGATAAGTTTGAAGGGGAACAGTCAGTGGAAGGGCTGGCGGATATCGATGAAGATCAGTATTGGAAGGGCGGTCTCTTTTACTTTAATAAAAACGATCCATCGATTTTCGTGGAAAAAAGGTTTGGGGTTGGCTGGACATTGAATTTTGCCCATCCTATCGGATACATTCTGATCCTTGGGCCACTGATCCTGATTCTAATCATAACATTTCTCTCTTAGTATACATGAATAAAGGAACTAGCCCCGTAATGATACAAAAAGTATTAAAACGGGGCTTTTTTCGGAAGATCAGCAGCAAATGCTTCCTTGATTGGATTCCAAATAGTCTTTTAAACTGCCGAGAACTTGTTTCTAGGCACTTTATGATATGGCAGAGTGATGAGTGGTCGTTTTTTTATGGTCTTTTTTAAGAAAAAGAAGCATTAAGAACGCGATAGTGATCATGACGCTTAAGAATATAAGCCCGGATTGTGTACTATTTGTAACGTCTTTCAGAGCTCCAACAGCATATGGACCAACAAATCCACCAAGGTTTCCGATCGAATTAATCACTGCGATTCCGACCGCGGCTGTTGCCTGGGTAAGCTTTAATTTGGAGAGTGCCCAAAACGGCCCTTTAAAGCAATACATGCCTGCAAGAGAAATCGTCAGCATGATCATGGCAAGCACCGCGTTATTTGTAAAACCGGCCCCGATTAATGTGATTGCTGCAAGAAGAAGCGGCGCAGCAGAATGCATTTTTCTTTCATCAAGACGATCCGAGCGGCGCGACCAAAAGTTCATCGCAATGGACGCTGTAATATAAGGGATTGTCGCAATCAAACCAATTTGTGTGTTGGATAAATAAGACGATAATTCATGAATAATTTGCGGCATCCAATAGCCTACGCCGAGCGTCCCGGCGATATAGACAAAATAAATCAGCGCCAGATACCATACTTTCGGATCTTTCAATGCCTGTTTATGCCCTGTCTTTGCAGGAGTATTGTCCAATTCTTCGGCCCGTTCTTTTTCTAATTCACTAATCAGCCATTTTTTTTCATCCGCGGCCAGCCATTTGGCATCCGCCGGTTTGTCTGTTAAATAAAAGAAGGCGAATATTCCTGCAATCACGGCAGGAGAACCTTCGAGTATAAACAGCCAACGCCAGCCTTCGATTCCGAACCAGCTGATATGATCCATGATCCATGTCGATACAGGGGCACCGATTATAAAAGAAACTGCAATCGCTGTCATAAACATTGCAATCGTGCTTGCAAGCTCTTTTTTTCGGAACCAACTGGTCAAGTATAAAATAATTCCCGGAAAGAAGCCCGCTTCTGCGACTCCAAGAAAAAATCGAATAATATACAGATGGGTTGCGTTTTGCGCAAATGCAGTTAACATAGAAATAATTCCCCATGTCACAATTATTCTTGTAATCCATATTCTTGCCCCAAACCGTTCCATTAAAATATTGCTAGGAACCTCAAATAAAAAATATCCGATAAAGAAAATGCCGGTTACGATTCCAAAGACCTGGCTGGATAAACCGAGCGATTGATTCATTTCTAGTGCTGCATAACCAACATTTGCCCTGTCTAAATAGGAAATAACGTATAACAAAAAAATAAATGGAACAATTCTCCTGGTAACTTTTCGGACCGTGTGTTTCTCTAACTCTTTATAACTTTCTGCGTTCATGAACATTCTCTCCTTTGTCGTGGTAGTTAAGCGTTTTCAAATAAGTGTAAGATACAGTACCAAGAGTATAAAAATCTCCCCTGTTTCCAAAACTGTAAGTTTCGGATAATCCCCATAATATTGATTGTAACTCTTCATAATATGATTGTAAATAATACTAGCTTAAGATTGTTTTAAATAAGGTGAGAAAACTGTTGCCGCTTGCTGCATAGTTTTCATATGTTACTCTGATAATTTCGGTTAGTTAATGTTTTTCATTAAATTTCCTAAAATAAAGGTAAAAAGATGAAAGTAATTTAAAAAGTTATTTGACTTGAAATTAAAAAGATACTAAAATACTAATATGAAAAACTAGGAAGGATAATATGAAAATGAAGGAAATATACAAGAGGAATAGAAAGTTTATTATATTAAGTAGTATCGTTGTAATTCTGACTTCTATTACAGCAATTATCACTCCACTTATAGTGCAATATGTAGGAGATTCGGGGAAAACATTTTCACCAGATGTATTACTCTATATTCTTATTTCAATGTCTATTTCTTTTTTATTTCAATTAATTACTCTAATTTATAGAGAAAACTATGCTGCAAAATTTAACGTTAACTACTTATTTAGCTTGATTCGGAAAATGACTAAAATCTCATATGATTCGTATGTAACATTAGAGCCAACATATTTAATTAATCGCTACGAAAACAATATACATTAATGGAGGAATAAATAATGAGTAATATGTTCTCAGTGGAAGAATTAGCGAGAGAACTAAATGTTACTACACGTACAATTAGAAACTACCTTAGAGATGGAAAACTGAAAGGGACAAAAATTGGTGGACAATGGAGATTTTCTAAAGAAAATTTATTTGAATTTATCGGTCATGACGATTCTTACGAAGCCAAGAATGGACTAGTATATAGATTTCTTGAAGAAAAACATGATAAAGAAGTTTCAGTGATAGTCTTAGATTTTTCAGTAGACTCATTAGAAATTCTTGATACTTTAAGAGAAAGAATAGTTAATTACTATAATGAAGTTTACGAAGGGGAAAATCGTATTTTTCAATATCAGTTACTCCCTAAGCAAGTCGCTAGATTTACATTGATTGGTCCAATACCGTATGTTTTAGGTTTTAGCGATTGGATTTATCGACTCGCAGAAACATTAAAATTGGGAAATTGATTTAGTAAATCAGCATCTACAGAAATAAGGTCGTCGGACAAAGTTGAATGAACCTTATTGCTCTGGTATAATTATTAAAAACGTAAACGTTTTCGTTTTTGGGGAATAGGTTGTGCTAACATAATGGATGTTATCAAACTACAATATAATTTTTTTAAAAAATCTCAATAATTGACAATAAAAAAGACAGTACGATCCTGAATTTTTTTTGATAAATATTTGAGTATTGGCGATTCAGTCAATAAAATAGGAGTTGTAAATCTGTTTGAATGAAGTAGAAGATTTTTCGCAGCACGACTAACCATCAGTGGGGGATGAAGGCCGACTAAGATCTCAGGCGTCCTGTTGGAACGTCGACACTAGTACGTCCTGTACGTCGGAAAACGCCCACTGACGGAAGTTTCACTTAATTGGTGGGGCTCATCATCACGAAGAATTCCCGGTTTATTTGTTGGTTCACGAACTTAAGCGTTTAAAAAGGTGGTTTCATAGATGAAGCATATTTGGTGGAAAGAAGCGGTTGCTTATCAAATTTATCCTCGCAGTTTTGTGGATGCGAATGGAGACGGGATTGGTGATATTCAAGGGATTATCACAAAATTGGACTATATAAAAGATTTAGGAATCGATATTATTTGGATTTGTCCGATCTATCGTTCGCCAAATGATGATAATGGCTATGACATCAGTGACTATCAGGGAATAATGGTCGAATTCGGAACAATGGAAGACTTTGACCAACTACTGGATGAAGTGCATCGCCGCGGCATGCGCTTGATCATGGACTTAGTGATCAATCATACCTCAGATGAACACCCGTGGTTTATCGAATCGCGTTCTTCGCAAAACAACCCATACAGAGATTACTATATTTGGCATCCTGGTAAAAATGGAAAGGAACCAAATAACTGGGAGTCTATTTTTGGCGGATCGGCATGGGAATATGATGAGAAAACGAAGGAATATTATTTGCACGTGTTTTCCCGGAAGCAACCGGATTTAAATTGGGAAAACCCAAAGGTACGAAAAGATTTATATAAAATGATTAATTGGTGGCTGGATAAAGGGATTGACGGTTTCCGGATCGATGCGATCTCCCATATTAAAAAGGTGCCGGGATTTCCTGATTTGCCGAATCCAAAGAGAAAGAAATATGTGCCATCTTTTGCAGGGCATATGAACATCGAGGGCATCCAAACTTTTTTAGCAGAGTTAAAGGACGAAACTTTTGCTAAATATGATATAATGACGGTCGGAGAAGCGAACGGAGTCAGTGTGGACGAAGCCGATGACTGGGTTGGGGAGGAAAACGGAAAGTTTAATATGATTTTCCAATTTGAGCACTTAGATCTTTGGCAAAAAAGCACAAGCGGAGGGCTTGATATCCATGCATTGAAAGAAACACTGACGAGATGGCAAAATGGATTGGAAGACAGAGGTTGGAACGCTTTATTCCTGGAAAATCATGATTTGCCCCGTTCAGTTTCTACCTGGGGGGATGGTACGCACTACAGGGAGAAGCTCGCCAAGTGCCTTGCAGCAATGTACTTTCTTATGCAAGGAACACCGTTTATTTATCAGGGGCAGGAAATCGGCATGACAAATGTAAAATTTGCTTCAATTGATGATTACAACGATGTTGCGATGAAAAATTTTTATCACAACGAAATAAAAGAAGGAAAATCCCGTGAAGAAATCATAGAAGTAATTTGGAAAACCGGCAGGGATAATTCGCGAACGCCGATGCAATGGAATAATGAGGTGAACGCCGGCTTTACAACAGGGACTCCTTGGATGAAAGTAAATCCGAATTACAAGGAAATCAATGTGGAAGCAGAAAAAAATGATCCTAATTCGATTTACCATTTTTATAAGAAACTAATCCGGCTTAGAAAAGAACTCCCCGTACTTGTGTATGGCAAATATGAACTTATTTTAGAGGATGATGAGCAAATTTTTGCTTACACAAGAATGTTGGAAGACGAAAAAATGCTAATCATCACAAACCTGTTTTCTGAAGCGACCGTTTTTACAATGCCGAATGATGTCATTTATAAAACAAAACAATTATGTCTGAGCAATTACGACGTTCCTGAAAATGAAGATATTGGTCAATTTACGTTGAAACCTTATGAAGCAAGAGTTTATAAGTTAACTTAATATTACAGGGAATGGAACAATGCAGAACGTGTTCATGCAAAGTTAATCAAATGTTTGATTAACAGAAATTTCCATGGGAATCAGCATAGATTTTCATTTGGCTTTGTCGAAATTTGTGGTATTCTCGTACTAGATTACTAGTTTTGTACGGGGAGTAGTTTATTTGTGAAAAAACGAACTTTTCGAAGGCGATTTGTCGGTTTGCTAATTTTAATTGCTGCCGGTACTCTCTTCTATTTTTTTCAACATGATAATAATTCCGCACAACTGACACTGCAGAAGCTTCAGGAAGGACCGCGCCCGACCGGCTTGCATCCTGTGGTTGCGGAAAACCGTGATAAGCTTGTCGAACGGGCAAATGCAATTGGCATTTCTATCGTGATTACAGACGATTTCCGTTCTTTTGAGGAGCAGGATAAGCTCTATGCCCAAGGGCGGACAACAGAAGGAAATATTGTCACAAATGCAGAAGCCGGGGAATCCTTACATAATTATGGTCTCGCCATCGATTTTGCGCTTCAGTTGGCAAGCGGCGAAGTAATTTGGGATATGGAATATGACGGCAATCATAACGGGAAGTCCGATTGGCTGGAAGTTGTTGATATTGCAAAAGAACTCGGCTTTGAGTGGGGCGGTGACTGGAGCGGATTCAAAGACTACCCGCATTTGCAAATGATCCCGGATGATTACCGCTAAAAGGATGTCCAAAATGCCGAATGTTGGCATAGAGGACATCCTTTTTAAATCTTACTTTAGCCTTTTTTTGCCATATAAGAAAGCGGTGCGTTTCTTATAAAGAAATAGGCGCTAAAGAGTGCAACTAGTCCAATGATTCCGATGCCGCTAAAAAGTAACAATTGGTTGAGACCGGCAATCCACTGGAATACCTCGAGAAAGCCTATTTTGTAAAACAGTAAAAATGCCAGGAAACCTAAAAAAATGAATCCAAAACTAATCTTTAAAAAGCCGTACTTATACCATAGGGAGGTGATTAAAAAAGTTACTCCCAGGATGCCAATGCCGATCATGATGTCTATCCATAAATATGGGAAGAAGCTTTTATGGAAGTTCGTTAGACTTCCAATATGAAACATATTAGCATGGTTGACATGTAATTCATAAAGTTTTTCCATAATAAAATAGAGAATATTCACAACAATCATGCTTGCAGTCACAAATAGAATTCCCAACGCAAAAAATACTTTAAAAAATAATGTCCTGGTGGAGCCAAATCCCATCGCATAACGAAAACTTACCGTATAAGTGATTGCCGGGTAAACAGCCATTAAGCCATAAAACGGACCAAATATTGTAAAACCTGAAGGACCAGAAATGCTTTCATTCGGGCTTATAATGAAACCTATAGCAAAGTAGATTAACGCCATAACTAAAGTAATAAGCGAAAAAATAACAAACTGATATTTCATATCTTTATAGACAAGTAACATTGTTCCTTTTGCTGTCCCGCTCATAATGGAGTCTCCTTTTTCACTTCCGTCATATTAATGAGATAATCCTGCAGGCTCGGTTTTTCTACGGAAATATGGACTGCTTTGGCGCGTTCGATGATTTCTTTGTTATAAACAGCATCAACCATCACTTTGTTCATCGATCCAAGCTGATCCTGTTCCAGAACAGCCATATCCGAAGTGAATTTTACAACGGCATTGCGATCACCAGTTAAATAGACGCCGCGCTCCCGTATCTCTTCCATTGGCTTATAAAGCTTGATTTTCTTCTCAGCAACAACGGCGATTGACTCACAAATCGGCTGTACTTCATTGATATGATGGGAAGAAATCATGATGAGACGCGGTTCGGCTTCATAGTTTTGCAGCAGTTCCTGGTAAAATTTTTTCCGGATCACAGCATCAAGACCATTCGTCGGTTCGTCAAATATCGTTACCTTCGCACGGCTGGCAATGCCGATAATCAGTTGTACGGCTGTTTTCATTCCTTTGGAAAACTTGCCGACTCTTTTCTTTTCCGGAAGTTGAAATACGTTAAACAGATGTTCTGCAGTTTCCATGCTCCAGTTCGGATAAAAACACGCGGCCAGCGAAAAAATATCTTTTATCCGCCATACGGGATTAAACGGATGATCCTCCTGCATAAAACATATTTCCTCCTGCGCTTTGGCATTGTTATATGGTTTCGATCCATTTACAATCAATTTGCCGTCCTTTGGAGCATACAGTCCGGAAATGAGCTTCATCAGAGTTGTTTTCCCGGCACCGTTTCTTCCCCAAAGTCCCATGATAACTGGCTCTTTTTCTTGTAAGGTAAGATGTTGCAAAGCTGTGCCCGCGTCATACGAATACGTTACATTTTGTAAATCAATCATTGTTTTCCTCCATTCCTTCCTTTATAAAATCAATAATATGTTCCTTTGATATGTGGAGACGGCCAGCTTCCTCCAGCATTGGTTTTACAAATTGCTCGAAAAAATCACGCCTTCTTTCCTTTAGCAGCTTTAATTTCGCTCCATCCTTAACAAACATTCCCACACCTCTTTGTTTATAAATAATTTCGTAATCCGTAAGTGTTTGCAGGCCCTTGCGGGCAGTGGCAGGATTAATATTGTAAAAGCGGGACAGTTCGTTCGTTGAGGGGACTTTTTCGCCTTCTTTTAGCCGCCCGTCGACGATATCATCCATAATCATTTCCGCTATTTGTTGAAAAATCGGCTGCGATTCATCCAACGTAGGCTTCAATGCAAAACCTCCTTTTCATCTTCGTCGGTTATTTGGTTAGTTACTTATGTAACTAACTATATTACACATTAATCAGATTGTAAAGCGGAATTTTTAAAAAGATGAAAAAAATAAAAAAACGCCTAATTAAGGCGGTTACGGAATGAAAGTAAACATTTAATTTTTATTAAAATTAAATGAAAGAAAAGCTGCTTTTTGTTGTCAAAATATTGAGCAAGGGGATTTCGAATTACTAGATGAAATATTTTTCAGGTATCACAAAATTTTATTTGAAGTCATCGGTTCTAATTATCATAACAAGGCAGATGAATGGGACCATGATGTGGGTCATGTTCATATACTCCTAACCGCAAAGCCTAACACGGAATTATTTAAATTCATCAATGCTTATAAAAGTGAGAGTTAGCGGAGAATAAAAAATGGATTCTCGTAAATTTGAAAAAAAGTATTTTTGGTACAAAGCTATGATCTTCTGACTGCAGGCAATACTCCGTCGGTCTTGTAGAACAATTTTCTTTATGATATTATAATGTGAATTTTAATCTCCAAATAGAAAAGAAGAATGATAATGAGAGTTACATTGTTTGAAATTGGCGGTTTTGCTGCTAATTCTTTTGAAGTGATTGTCGCCATTACAGTTTTGCTTGCCCTTGGCGTAGCGTACTTTTTAACTAAGAATACGATGTATCAAGCTCATCTGTTTGCTGCTTTTAATCGGTTATATTTTTATGCGTTCTAAGCGTATATCTCAATCCGAAGATAATCCAATAGGCAAAGTAAGGCAGCATCAGATAATATTCAAATTACTTAGCCGAACAGATAAAAGGTAAAGCATGGAGTGTAAGTGCTTGATTTTCAAGTTGCACAACAGTATAAAAAAGTTAATTTTGGCAACATGTTCTATCGCACCTGCCACTCCATGTAAACC
>JAGKQJ010000091.1 GCA_017898095.1 Bacillaceae bacterium Marseille-Q3522
ACTTTATACTGGGAAAGGCTAAAAAGAAATCTGCGGAATTTAAAAGTCCATTGGATGACTTTTACTGTCTCTTCATTTGCGGAATGCTTTTGTAATCTGCTTTCACAGTAACAGAAAATTCCTTCTTAATAAGACGAATTGCCTCTTTGGATCGCAACATTCAAATAAGCAGATACTTCATCTGTTTCCTGCGCCACGCAATTAATCTTTTCTTTAGTAAAAGGGTGAACAAATGTTAGAGAAGCCGCATGCAGTGCCTGCCTGTTAAATACCGGCTTCCCGCCATAAAGAAGATCACCGGCAAGCGGATGACCGATTGAACTAAAATGAACGCGAATTTGGTGTGTTCTGCCGGTATCAAGCTGACATTTTATAATTGTAAGTTGCTTTATTGCATCAAAAGAAATAACTTCATAATGTGTAACTGCATCCTGTCCGGTTTTGGAAACGCGCCTCCGTGTTGAATGATGGCGATCTCTGCCAATCGGTTTGGCGATCGTGCCGTTTCTTTTTTCAATTATTCCGTGTACAGCGGCAAAGTAAGTGCGCTTTATTTGTCTTTCTGAAAGCATTCGATCCAAAATGGAGCCAATAAGCGGATGCTTTGCAAATAATATCGCGCCGCTCGTATCCCGATCGAGACGGTGTATATGCATAATTTTCCGATACTCATTTTTCCCCTGTAAATAATAAGCGAGCGTATTGATTAGGGCATTGTTTTCGTCCTTGTGATTTGGATGAGTATCGATAAAGGCAGGTTTATTTAAGACGATAAGATGGTCATCTTCATAGAGAACCTTGATGTTTTGCGGAGCTGGCACAACATCAAAAGGCAGTGCTGTAAACATTTTTATTGCAAGTTGGTCATTTATTTGTAATGGTTTTTGCCAATTGGCAGGCTTTTTATTTACAAGCGCAGCTTTCGCCATCCGTATAGAATGGATCTGTTTTTTGCCGGCTTTCCATTCATTTTGCAACAGTTCTGCCACTGATAATCCAGCCCACTCACTTGGTACCTCTAATAGACACCATTCTACCTCTTTCCATATTTTAACCATTCATGCAAGACTCCTTTTTCTCAATACTTACAGCTTTGTGGTTGTATTTACCACCCAAAAAAGAAAATATCTATGATATTCTAGAAGTCATAAGTCAGACATACTTTCAGCTTCCATATGGAGGTTAGCCCAAGTTTGAATAACCTCCAACTTCGAAAAAAGGATGGTTATGACATGAAAATTGTATTTGCTTCCACATCACTACAGTATGACATCATTAAAGAATTAATCAATCAAATGTACAGCGAAATTTTCCCGTATTATTTTTCCGATTCGGAAATTGTAAAATATCAGCAGCAAAAAGTGCTCCAACTTTCTTTAGAACAGCAATCACAATTTAGTACTTTGAAGGAAGCATTTCAGATTATTGCAAGCCTGCAAGTTATTATCTCAATTCTTGATAACGTGCAGAATTGCGAGAAATATCAAGTACTTTTTCAGAAAAATGTTACAATATTACAGTCGTTCGATTTTTATTTTCCTTTCCAATTTAAGGATTTTAGCGAAAAATTCAATAATAACATGCCATTAAGTTCTCTTTCAAAAGCAACGAATCAATATTTAATATAACTATTTGCTGTTTTCGTTAAACCATTGTCTAAAAGTATCTTCTTCTTGATATCCGACGATTCTCGCAGATTCTTTTCCGGCTTTGTATTGTACGATGGTAGGTGTACTTTCAATATGAAAGTCATCAAAGCCGTTTTCAAATTCGAGCAAATTAAATTGCACAAGATCAATATCCATTTCTTCGGAAAGCGGGGAAACGATAGGTGTCGTTTGTTGGCAATATTGGCAAGTGGGACTGTAAAAATATACCGTGACATCTTCTTTATTATTTAATTTTTCATTAAGTTCTTGCGGTAAAATGAGATTTTGATAATTCGGATCTTCCAGCTGGCGAATCGTTTCCGGATGCAGGCTGCTTTTATTATAAGGGTTATTTGCTGCTTGTTGGCTATTTTGGATATTTGTCAAGATTGCAACAGTACTGAATAAAACAATAATGATCGCAAGAAATATGATCACTTTTTTCATTTTGACACGTCCTCTCCGGATTTTATAATAATCAGGCTGGAAAAGAAAATAATAATAAAAGCGGTTAATGCTAAAAACGGTATTGTGATAAACCCTAACCAATTGATATATTGACCGGTACAAGGGATGCGCCCGCAAGAAGGCGATATATCAGCTAAAAAGCTTAGTTTTTGCAAACTGTAGTGATATGCTGATATACAGGCTCCGATACCGGATAATAGAAGCGAATATTTTGCGGCTGCATAATCTTTTTTGATTACGGCCAAACCTAAAATAACAACAAACGGATACATCAGGATACGTTGATACCAGCAAAGCTCACAAGGCTCATATTGACGAATTTCTGAGAAGTACAAGCTGCCAAACATGGCAATCACCGAGGCAGCCCAGGCAATAAATAGATATGTTTCCCTTTTGTTTTTTTCCATGATTATACCCATTCCTTTCGCTTCGCTCAAGGCACAAAATGTAATGATTTATTTCAGACTTCTCCTCATATTATTATTTAGACAAATCCCCCACACTATCATATTAAAAAATATAAAGCAATAATTCAACAACCTGGTTTGTATTTTTCAACATGAGGATAGGTTTAAAGCCATAAAGTGAACTCGTTTCAGCAAGCGCAGGAACTCGGAAAATCAGATGGGAACTCTATCCCACCTGATTAAATCCCACTACGCTACGCTCAGTGGCGGAGGTCTTTACTTTCAAGCATGGAAAAATAAATACTGGGATTTGTTGAAGAGAAGGGGCAATCCAATAAGTCAATTTACGACCTTGGATGCCCCTATTATATCAACATTCTTGACTTTCAATTTTCAAGGGACTTGTCCTTTCATTTTTAATTGTTAATACATATATTGGCTGAAAGTAAGCCCGGCAGCTTCTTTTGAAGTCTCATTTGCGTGTTCGATATAGCGTAATAAGTCATTTAGATGTCCTTCGATTGCTGCATAATCACTCTCAAAGTTATAGGCATGAAGGAAATGTTCTATTTTTTTGGCCAAAAAATGATCTTTTGTCCGGACCATTAGGATTAACAGGTTGTCCCATTGAGATCGGTACGTATAATACAAAGCCCGGTCATAATCAACTTTATTCATGAGATGCTCCTTTCTCATGCAGCAGAAGGAGGCAATTTTTTTCGCGGAAATCCGAAATCAATCCTGCAACATGATTTTTTCATAAAAAAGCTTGTTACAGCTGATTTTTTCTAAGATGGATATTTACTGGAAATTATGATATACAAGAAGGGAAAATGAAAACTTCATTAAAAAAACGAAGTTTCTCTTTCTATTGTGGCTAAAAAAATCAATATTTCTGTTTGTAAAAGTTGGCGGTATTGAACGGAACAAGGTTATCAGCTTTTACCTGTATAATCAGGAAAGCGCAGATTTTTGGGAATTCCAAAAGAAAAAACCTGGTTGGAAATTACAACCAGGTTGGAAAAGCAGAGGCAGGAAGCAGGAGGTTAGAAGGTCAGATCAAGTTCGAGACAAGTTTCAGATTTTTTCCGGCCTCCGACCTCTGGTCTCCGTCAGACCCCTTTAAATGCGTTACGGTAAACTTCAACTAATTCGGATACAAGCGGTAATTTCGGATTCGCAGTGGTACATTGATCTTCGAAAGCCCGATCGGCGAGATCCTCTACTTTTGCTTCAAAAGTTTTTTTATCGACACCGTTTGTTTCAATGCTCATCGGAATATCAAGGCTTTTTGCTAGTGCTATGATTGCCTGAACTAGACTTTCTACCCCTTCTTCGGTTGTCCGGCAAGGCAGGCCAAGAATTTTTGCAATTTCCGCATAACGCTTATCTGCGATAAAATGTTCGTATTTAGGGAATGATACGAATTTTGTCGGTTTTGCTGCATTATAGCGGATAACATGAGGCAAAAGAATTGCATTTGCGCGACCATGGGCGATATGAAATTCACCGCCGAGTTTATGGGCAAGGCTATGATTTATTCCAAGGAAAGCATTGGCAAAAGCCATTCCGGCGAGAGTAGAAGCATTATGCATTTTCTCACGTGCCTTTGCATCGTTTCCGTTATGGTAAGCTTTCGGTAAATATTTGAATACAAGTTGAATTGCTTTAATGGCAATCCCGTCCGTATAGTCATTCGCCATATTCGATACATATGCTTCAATTGCGTGCGTTAACACATCCATGCCGGTATCTGCAGTAATATGTTTTGGTACCGTCATGACAAATTGCGGGTCAATGATAGCAACATTTGGAGTCAGTTCATAGTCAGCCAGCGGATATTTGATGTTCTTTTCTTTATCCGTAATAACGGCGAATGAAGTAACTTCTGAACCGGTTCCGGAAGTTGTCGGGATTGCAACAAATTGTGCTTTGCCGCCCAGTTTAGGAAACTTGATAAGTCTTTTGCGAATATCTAAAAACTTTTGCTTTAACCCGTGGAAATCACTTTCAGGATGTTCATAGAACAACCACATTCCTTTTGCTGCATCCATTGCCGACCCTCCGCCGAGTGCGATGATAACATCTGGTTCAAAGGTCCTCATTACTTTGACACCGCGCATAACTGTGTCAATGGATGGATCCGGTTCGACGTCAGAAAAGATTTCGCAATGAACATAGTCCGGGCGTTTGCGCAAGTAGTAAAGCAGTTTATCGACATATCCAAGTTTTACCATTCCAGGATCTGTTACAATAACAGCTCTTGAGATATCGGGCATCTTAGCTAAATACTGAATGGCATCGGGTTCGAAATAGATTTTTGGCGGAACTTTAAACCATTGCATATTGTTTCTCCTTTTTGCCATTTTTTTAATGTTAATTAAATTTACGACACTGACATTTGAAGAAACGGAATTTCCGCCAAAAGTACCGCATCCCAACGTTAAGGAAGGAATAAATGCGTTGTAGATATCACCAATTCCGCCTTGTGATGACGGAGCATTAATAATGATCCGGCAAGCTTTCATGCGCATTCCAAATGCATCAATTACATTCTCATCACCGGAATGAATTACAGCTGAATGCCCCAGACCGCCAAATTCAAGCATTTCTTCCGCAAGTTTTAAACCTGCTTCGGTGCTGTTTGCTTTATAGCAAGCAAGGACAGGGCTTAATTTTTCACGGGATAGAGGATGATCTGGGCCGACGCCTGTTAACTCGGCTATTAGTATTTTTGTTTTTTCCGGAACTTTAATTCCGGCTAATTTTGCAATTTGAAAAGCAGGTTTTCCGACGATTGCCGGATTCACAGCACATGTTTTCTCATTAATGACTAAATTCTCCACTTTTTTCGTTTCAGCTTCGTTTAAGAAATAACAATAGCCTTGAGTTAATTCTGTTTTTACGTCATCATATATTTCCTTATCAATAATTACTGCTTGTTCAGATGCACATATCATCCCGTTATCAAATGTTTTTGAAAGAATTAAGTCATTCACAGCCCGTTTAATATCGGCAGTTTTCTCAATATAGCAAGGAACATTGCCCGGACCGACACCTAATGCAGGTTTTCCGGAGCTGTAGGCTGATTTTACCATTCCAGAGCCGCCCGTAGCTAATATAAGTGCCACACCTTTGTGGTTCATAAGTTGTTGTGTTGCCTCAAGGGAAGGCGTTTCAATCCATTGAATGCAATGTTCCGGCGCACCTGCTTTTACAGCTGCATCCAGGAGAATTTTTGCCGCCCGGCTGCTGCTTTTTTGCGCGGAAGGATGAAAAGCGAATATAATCGGGTTGCGCGTTTTTAAAGAAACCAATGCTTTAAACATCGTTGTGGAGGTTGGGTTGGTTACCGGTGTAATTCCGCAAATGGCACCAACTGGTTCAGCGATTTCAATAAATCCTTCCAGTTCATTTTCATTAATTACGCCGACAGTTTTGTTATACTTAATGTTATGGTAAATATACTCTGTTGCAAAAATATTTTTTATGATTTTATCTTCATAAACGCCGCGCTTTGTTTCTTCAACAGCAAGCTTTGCAAGCGGCATATGCTGGTCAAGTCCGGCAAGTGCTGCAGCTTTAACAATTTTATCAGTTACTTCCTGGTCTAATGACATAAATTGTTTAAGCGCTTTATTAGCGTTGTCAACAAGCTTATTAATCATTTCCGAAACTTGTTGTTCCTGTGTTAAATGCTTTTCTGTAATGGCCATTGTAAAACCTCCTAATGGATTTTTATCTTTAATTGAAAAGAGAAGCAAGAAATTTTGTGAAACATTGAGCAAATTATCGTGTTCTTCACCCCTTTACTTATTTATATTCAAAATATATCATAAACTTTGTGAAATAGTGAGCAAAGTTTTGAACAAATTTTGAACATTTTCTAATATTTTGAAAACGCTTTCAGCTTTCTGAATTTCGCCTAATCCTGCAATATTTAAAGAAATATCGCGGCAATTAGAAAAATCTATCTCAAACTTTCATCGATTAAGATTCATCACCTTTATTTTTTTTTCATAGATTGTGTTAAGAATGAAAAAAAGGTGGAGAAACGACAATGAGAGAAGAAGCAAAAAAGGACTTGGAATATTCCATCCAGGAAATCACAGAGATTGCATCTGGATTTGGCCTCGATTTTTATCCGATGCGTTATGAAATATGTCCCGCCGATATTATTTACACTTTTGGCGCATACGGGATGCCGACTCGTTTTTCCCATTGGAGTTTTGGCAAACAATTTTTTAAAATGAAACTTCATTATGATTTAGGATTGTCCAAAATATATGAGCTAGTTATTAATTCTAATCCGTGCTATGCATTTTTACTTGATTCGAACTCTCTCGTGCAAAATAAACTTATTGTCGCACATGTACTTGCCCATTGTGACTTTTTTAAAAATAATCTCCGCTTTGCCAATACAAAGCGTGATATGGTGGAGAGTATGGCGGCAACGGCAGACCGGATTCGCGATTATGAAAGGGAATATGGAAAAAAAGAGGTAGAAACGTTTTTAGATGCAGTGTTAGCGATAGAAGAACATATAGATCCCTCTTTAATGAGACCGAAACTTGCCTGGAAAATCGAGGATACAGAAGAAGAAGTGGAGGTAAAATCAACAACTCCTTATGATGATTTATGGAATTTAGACAGTCGTCAGCAAAAAAAAGAACGGGAAAAAAGGAAAAAGAAATTTCCGCCGCAGCCGGAAAAAGATATCATGTTGTTTATTGAATCATACAGTAAGGAATTAGCAGAGTGGCAGCGCGATATTCTGACGATGATGCGCGAGGAAATGTTATATTTTTGGCCGCAGTTGGAGACAAAAATCATGAATGAAGGCTGGGCATCTTACTGGCATCAACGAATCTTGCGGGAAATGGATTTGACAAGCGGCGAAGCGCTTGAATTTGCAAAATTAAATGCAGGAGTTGTCCAGCCGTCCCGTACCGGCATCAATCCATATTATTTGGGACTAAAAATATTTGAAGATATAGAGGAACGGTATAACCGGCCAACAGATGAAATGAAGCGACGCAGTGTAAAACCGGATTCAGGAAGAGACAAAATTTTTGAAGTAAGGGAAATGGAATCTGATATTTCTTTTTTACGGAATTATTTAACAAAGGAGTTAGTCACTAGGGAAGATATGTATTTATTTCAAAAACAAGGCAGAGATTATAAAATCGTGGATAAAGACTGGAAAAGTGTCCGTGATCAGCTTGTAAATTCGCGGGTAAACGGCGGCTTTCCATATCTGACGGTAAATGACGGCGACTATTTAAAAAACGGGGAGCTCTATATAAAGCACTGGTTTGAAGGAATTGAGTTGGATATTAAATATCTGGAAAAGGTGCTGCCTTATATTTATCAGTTATGGGGCAGAAATGTACACCTGGAAACAATTGTTGAAGAGAGAGAAGTGTTGTTTTCCTATGATGGAAAAACGGTGCATCGAAAATATTTATAAGGGTGAAAGAAGGAAAAAAAGCTGTAAGCAGGAATACAGACAAAAATATTTCATAAAAAGTTGCCGTTTTTTGTCTGTATTCTTTTCTGGTTCAGATTCCTGAAGTTGAGCAAGTATAAGTTCAAAAATCCTGCTGAAAAAATCTCATATCTCAATAAAGAGACGATACATGGAGATTGTCTGTTTCTTTTATTTAACCATTGTCGTTACTTATTTGTTCTTGTTGTAAAACTGTTTCTTTTTCTTCGTCATCCACTTTTTCGATGCGCGTAACATCAATAAAAACAATATGGTGTCCGTCCAGTTCACTTATTTTAAAGGAATAGCCATCTTCTACGATTTCTGCCCCCAGGGTAACCTCATATTTTTGTGATAAAAACCAGCCGCCGATGGTATCGATATCGTCCTCAAGCAGATCCGTACCAAGAAGATCATTCACGTCTTCAATTAATACTTTGCCGTTTATTAGGAAGTGATCATCAGCCAATTTCCGGATATCAGGAATTTCATCTGCATCAAATTCATCACGGATTTCGCCGACAATTTCTTCGAGAATGTCTTCTACCGTTACCAGTCCTGAAGTTCCGCCGTATTCATCAATTAATATCGCCATGTGGGAGCGTTCTTTCTGCATTTTCAATAGTAAATCATGAATCGGTATTGTTTCAATGACACGCATAACCGGTTTGATAAACGGAATTAAGTTTTTTAAGGTATTGTTTTTTAGAGATGCTGTTAAAATTTCCTTAATATTTACGATTCCCTCAATATTATCTTTATCACCGTTCGTAATCGGATAGCGTGTATATTTTTCTCTGCGGATAATATTCAGGGCATCTTCTATCGTATCCTCCATGGAAATAGTAACTATTTCTGTACGGGGTACCATTATTTCCTTTGCAATCCGATTATCAAACTCAAAAATATTGTTTAAATAGGTCAACTCTGCCTTATTTATTTCCCCGCTTTTATAGCTTTCAGAGAGAATAATTCGCAATTCTTCCTCCGAGTGTGCAAGTTCATGCTCAGGTGCCGGTTTCAATCCGAATATACCTGTTACAAACCGGGCAGATCCATTTAATGACCAAATAAATGGAAACATCACTTTGTAAAATAAAATTAACGGCTTTGAAAATGCGAGCGTAATTGCTTCTGCCTTTTGAATTGCAAAGGTCTTCGGAGCTAATTCTCCGATGACAACATGTAAAAAGGTCATAAGAATGAATGCCAAAATAAACGAAACAAGATGAGATAAAGATGGATTCCATGCGAGCATATCGAATAAGGGCATTAATATTTTTTCAACCGTAGGTTCTCCTAACCATCCAAGTCCTAATGCAGTGATGGTGATTCCTAATTGGCATGCGGAAAGATACTCGTCCAGATGAGAAGTAATGTGTTTCGCTGCAAGGGAGCCGGGCTTGCTTTCTTCCACTAATTGGTCGATCTTTGAACTGCGAATTTTCACAATTGCAAATTCAGCAGCAACAAAAAAACCAGTAAACGCAATTAAAATGGATATAAGGATTAAGTTGATAATGATATCCAAAAAATTTGAAGGAAACTGAGCAATTTTTGTCAGGAATCCTTCGTACACCTCCTAAAAAATTCAAATTCAGGCATTTTCCCGCTTCATTTATAGCCATACAATAGGCGGATCATTTTCTTTTCATTATCCCCTGATAAAGCTGTTTGATGTAAGAAATGTGTATAGGAGTAAAATCTTCGCCTGATTTCAGAGTTTTTGCTTTCGCTAATTTTATCATAATTCATTTTATTTTTTTCAGCAATATTAACCTTTTCGCCGACTTAGAAATTCTTACGAAACCTTAAGTAGGGGGAGAAGATCACTCCCACAATGAAGGAAGTTTCACTTTATCGCAGATTAAGGGGCAGTAAATCTCCACCAAATAATAATGCAATTGAAGTTAAGAGTGAAAGGTGGAGATAAACTGCCCCCTAAAAGCCCGATTGGTTCAGCTAACCTTCATTGCGGGAGAATATCACTCCCACAATGAAGGAAGTTTCACTTTATGCTAAAAATGTGTAAAATGTAACTAAGATGCGGAATAATGAATTTGTACTGGTGGGAATAGAAATGAAAATTTTGGTAGTAGAAGATAATGAAAGTGTTTGCTCCATGCTGGAAATGTTTTTTATGAAGGAGGGATATGAAGGAACGTTTGTACATGACGGGCAAGAAGGCTTTAATGTATTCAATAAAGATCAATGGGATTTATTAATTGTCGACTGGATGCTTCCCGGTATGGATGGTGTGACGCTTTGCCGGAAAATCCGTGATTTAAGCAAGGTGCCGATTATTATGCTAACGGCAAAGGATAGTGAATCGGATCAAGTATTGGGATTGGAAATGGGCGCGGATGATTATGTGACAAAACCGTTTAGTCCATTGGCGTTAATGGCGAGAATTAAAGCGGTGCGAAGAAGATTTCGTGTTGATAATGATAATAGCGAAGATGGTAATTTTATTTCAAGCGAACATTTTAAAATCAGTAAAGAGGCAAGAGAAGTTTATTTTAACGGGGAGCTCTTAACGAATTTAACGCCTAAAGAGTTTGATCTCCTTTATTTTTTCGTAAAAAACCCGCGCCAGGTTTTTACAAGAGAACAGTTATTGGACCGGGTATGGGGGTACGAATTTTACGGTGATGAACGGACCGTCGATGTACATATAAAAAGATTACGGAAAAAAATTGGTACCTCGGCACAGCCGTTTATTCATACTGTTTGGGGAATCGGCTATAAATTTGAAGAAACTGGGAATGATCATGAAGATTAAGTATTTTTACCAGCTGCTTATAAGTCATATCAGTTTGTTAATTATTGCTTTTTTGATTCTATCATTATTATTTACAAAATTTGTGGAAAATTATATTTTTGAAAATAAAGTCCAGGAATTGGACTCGTTTGGCAGGCAAATTTTAACGGATCTGTCGACCAGAGTTGTTGGTAATGAACAGTTTTTAAAAGAATACAGCCAGCTGTTAGTGGCGAGAAATATTACCTATATTATTTTTGACAGTGAGGGAAATTTTTTATATCCGCAAACTGGTAATAGAATCTCCCTAAGCGGTGAATTTGAAAACCTTACGAAGGGAAAGCGGGTAACAATTAGGGAAGACTTCAAACGCTTTGATAAAGTAGTATCTTTAGTAGCAATTCCGTTAATGCATAATGATCAAATGATTGGCGGAGTGTTGTTATATTCGCCGATAAGTTGGACCATTGAGATGATACAGGAGCTTAATCATATTCTGTTTATCACGATGATTGTCTCGTTAACGGCAACACTTTTGTTAAGCTGGATTTTATCAAAAAGTTTATTAAGAAGAATTGCCGCTTTAAGAAAAGCGACGTCAATGATTTCCGCCGGCAATTATAATGTCAACATCCACGATCCGCATGTTGATGAAATCAGCGAGCTTGCTCAGGATTTTAATAATATGGCGGCAAAATTAAAGGTTTCGAATGAAGAAATTCAACGGTTGGAGAACAGGCGGAGAAAATTTATTGCCGATGTTTCGCATGAAATGAGGACGCCATTGACAACAATCAGCGGACTGGCAGAAGGGATGAAAAATAATTTAATTCCCGAGGAAGAAAAAGCAAAGGGAATGGAATTAATTGACCGTGAAGCAAAACGAATGATCCGTCTAGTCAATGAAAATTTAGACTATGAGAAAATCCGCTCTAATCAAGTCAGATTAAACGCCAGTTATTTTCACCTTCTTGACGTGTTTGAACTGGTGAAAGACCAGCTGGAGCTTCCGGCTGACAAAAAAGGAAATCAAATAATTTTACAGGTGGATGAAAATCTTGAAGTGTATGCCGATTATGACCGCCTGCTACAAATTTTAATAAATATTGTGAAAAACAGTATTCAGTTTACAAGCAACGGGACGATATCGATTATCGCTGAAAAAGGAGAGCAGGAAACAATTATAAAAATCAAAGATAATGGTATTGGCATTAACCCAGATGAAATTCATGCGATCTGGGATCGTTTCTATAAAGCTGATTTGTCGCGCACAACTTCGACATTTGGTGAGTTTGGCATTGGTCTTTCCATCGTAAAACAACTTGTTACCCTGCATAAGGGCAAGATTGATGTGGAAAGTGAGCCGGAAAAAGGGACGGAATTTACGATCCGCTTGCCGATTGTTGAAAAAGATAAAAGCCGCAGTGCTGCTTTGTAGCAGGAACTGCGGCTTTTTTATTTATGTGAAAACGGTGGCGTTTTATTCTAAATTCCATTTTTTTAAAATGTCTCTCATTGTTATTGCGAAACAACATTATTAGATTTTGCGACCGGCACTGTATGGAAGGGACGATCCGGTATAAGTGGCAATGCTTCTACTTTTTCTAATTCTGCTGAAGGCATTTGCATTTTTATGACTTCGATCGTTTTAATATGATGATCTTCCATCTCAACAATTTTAAAAGCAAAAGTATCCATATAAAGCGTGTCTCCCTGCTTTGCCTCGTATTTTTCAGTTAAGATCCAGCCGCCAATTGTATCGATATCGGAATCATCTATCTTTAAGCCTAACAGTTCATTTACCTCACTTACCAGCACCTTTGCATCTAACAAATAATGATCGTCATCTATTTTTTGAATCATCGGCACTTCATCCAAATCAAATTCATCATGAATCTCGCCGACAATTTCCTCTATAATATCCTCAACGGTAACAATCCCTGATGTACCGCCGTACTCATCCATTAAAACAGCCATATGAATCCGTTCCTGCTGCATTTTTAATAATAAATCCTGAATTGGAAACGTATCGATTACGCGGATAATCGGTCTGAAATAATGGATCAATGATTTCGATTTTAACTGGTTATTACCGGCAACATCACTCATTATTTCCTTCATATTTACCATTCCGATAATATGATCCTTGTCGCCGTCGATAATCGGGTAACGGGTAAATTTTTCATTATGAACAAGCGTAATAAAATCTTCAATTGTATCATTCTTTGATAAAGCAACAACTTCTGTCCGCGGTACCATAATTTCTTTAGCAATGCGGTTATCAAATTCAAAAATTTTATTGACATATTTATATTCGAATTTGTTGATCTCCCCATTTTTATAGCTTTCTGATAAGATCATGCGCAGTTCTTCCTCCGAATGCACCATTTCAAGCTCTTTGGCGGGTTTTAATCCAAACAGGCCTGTAATCCCTCTTGCCGTTCCATTTAAGATCCAAATAAACGGAAACATTATTTTATAAAAAACAATCAACGGAGCAGAAATGAACATTGTGATCGATTCCGCTTTTTGAATCGCAAACGTTTTTGGCGCAAGCTCGCCGAGAACGACATGTAAAAACGTAATAATCGCGAAAGCAGCACCAAAGGAAATAAACTGGGCCATTGCACTTGGAATACGTATTATCATGAACAATGGTTCAAGCAGATGCTGAATTGTTTCTTCTCCCAACCAGCCAATCCCTAAGGCAGTAATTGTAATACCAAGCTGACAGGCAGCTAAATATCCATCCAGGTTATGAGTCACTTTTTGAGCTGCAAGCGCCTTTTTATTTCCTTCTGCTACTAACTGACTGATGCGAGATTCTCTCACTCTGACAATCGCAAATTCAGAAACAACAAAAAATGCCGTGCAAGCAATTAAAATGGCTATTAATGCCAAGTTAAATATGTCATCCAAAAAAGTTTCCTTTGCCCGTAGTACGTTCTACGGGAAAGGAGTCACCTCCTGATCATATCGATTACTATGTGACAAACCTATTGTAAAACCTCACTGCCCCATCGTATCACCCCGCTACTATATTTTATAATAACATATTTTCACCATGAATAGTTATTAGAATTTTTGATTAATTTCGAAAAACAACCGGAACCCGTCAATTTCAGGGGAAATGAATATAAACTGAAGGAATAGGGGTATACATTCGAAAAGTGAAGTCAAATAG
>JAGKQJ010000092.1 GCA_017898095.1 Bacillaceae bacterium Marseille-Q3522
TAATTGTATCGTAAACGGTTGATACCCGATAATTTTTGCTTGTTTGTTTTTCAGTAGCAATCTTGCTTTGCGGGGAGAACACGGCATAAGCGGTTCTCCTCGCTTGTTTTTGACGAATACTCGCAAGCTTCATCCCTCCTAAGAGTTTGTTTCCCTTCGCTCATGTTGGTTCGCTTCTTACCTCAGGTTGACCGTTCCTTCCCATCAGAACTTTTACCTTGCCTGAACGACAAAAGGTACTAGGGAACCATACCAAGTCGTATTGACATCCGCTACCGCAGGTAGCAGACCTGCGCTTCCCGCAGTCCCAACGTAGTTCGTAAAGAACTTGAGCTAGACAACTAAGGCTTTTATAAGCCCCCACTTCAAAACTCGTTAGAGTTTAAGCGGTGGGTAGTTGACTTAAGATTATTAGACTCTATGAAACTAGTATGTTATTAAAAAATTGTTTGTATGTATTTCGTTTATGTATATTCTAATTATTATGCTTTTGTATGTCTATAAGTATACTTTCTGCTTTTGAATAAATATCTTCTGCGGGTCTTGGTTTTTTGTTTATTCGTTTTCCTACCGCAAAATAATTAACAATTTTAGCATCTTCTTTCACTTCGAATATAATTCGCATATCTCCTGTACCAGTCCTTGGTAACTTAGAAAGGAATGTCATCGTACGGAATCCCAGTTCACGGAGAATCCCGTACTTGCATTCCCTTGAATTACTATAAGGATTCTTTTCCAACATCCTAAGTTCATGCTGAAATAGTTCATAAAAAATTGAAAATTCTTTTTCTGACATATCGTTTGCTGCATCATCGAAGGTGTCAAAAAAACTGGGATGAAATTTTGACTCATAATTTTGTTCTTGTTCTCTCATTCATTTCTTCATTCCTTTTCTCCACTCTCTATATTCGTTTGCTGTCATATTTTCAGGCATCTTTATAAATTGTTCTTTCGGCGTATTGAAAAAATTCTCGCCAAGCTCTTTTACCATCAGAGCTTCATCTAATGTTTGTTCTAAATTTTCCACATATTGCTTTAATCCTTCAAATTCTTTCATTCCCATCATTGCAACTGACATTTCATCTTTTATGATAACTCCTATTACTTCATCTTCATCAATCATCTCCTTTAATTTCTTTTGCGAAATTTCTCTTAATTTACTTGCCGGAATGGTGTTTTTAAGGGTAAATGGTTTTTTTAAAAGCGTTTCCACAATCGTTTTCCCCTTTCGAATTTGTTCTTTCATATATGTTCACCTCTTATTATAAAAAAATAGCACAAAAAATTAAACAAAATAATATTCATTTTTTTATACATTATATACATTAAAATTTATATGTATACCTTCAATCGAAAACTGTTTTAATGCTTGTCTCAGTTTTCCACTTTCTTTATCGAATGTACTAAGATCCGGATATTTTTCAGATCAGAATGGAGACATGGCCGAATGATATAATCAAGAATGATAAAGCGGCTTAAGCTCAATCAATTTAAGAGCTCAAGCCGCTTGCCAAGATTTTATTATTAAAATTTTAAAGAGTTAAGATCTTCGTCTCTTTGCGAAGTGTATAAGGTGGAATAGCGTCGCCTGCTGATTCATATCGTTTTTTGTTTGCTGAAAAGCGTTTATATTTTCACGATCCTTCATATAGGAAGTGTTCTATTTTCCATATTGCTTTTATAAAAATTGTGCTGTAACAGATCGATTGCAATGCAAAATACCCGCCGGCGGACCTTCATATAAAATTTCCCCGCCGCCGGAACCGCCGTCCGGACCTAAATCTATGATCCAATCACTGTTCCGGATCACGTCGAGGTTATGTTCAATGAAAGCGTGGACTCGCCGGCTGAACAATTGCGGGAAACGATGGGTGGAGCTTTTGAGACGCTTCTTGAGAGCAACCGGAATGAAATGCTTTTGGTCATGACGGCATTTACGACACCGGAACCGGAAATCAGAGACTATGTTAGAGCTGAATTTGATGAGGTCTATGAACAAGTCAATAAACGATTTACAGAAGCGGGATTTGATGATCCCGAAAATAAAGCAAGAGAGTTTATTGCCAACGGACTCGTGATTACTTTGGCTGAAGTTCTGCAATTACCAAAGCTATTTCCATGGTGTAAAAGTTAGTCATCGTCACATTATCACGCGGATTAACAATGTATTACTCTGACAGTATCAAGGAGATCATCGATGATTATTCAACTTATCAGAAACGCTACCCTCATCATGAAAATAAATGGTAAAAAAATTTTGCTTGACCCAATGTTGGGAAAGCAAGGCAGCATAAAATCAATTCCTTTTACGGCAAATAAGGAGAAAAATCCAACTGTACCCTTACCACTTCCGTTAGAGGAATTGACAAATGTTGATGCTGTTATGATTACCCATAAACACGTTGACCATTTTGATGAGGAAGCAAAAAGAGTGTTACCAAAGCAAATTCCTGTTTTCTGCTCACCCAAAGATGAAAAAATAATTCGTCAAGCCGGATTCTTTTCGGTTACTGCTATTACAGACTTCTTATTTTGGGAAGGGATTAAGATTTCCAGAGTGAAAGGGCGGCATGGTTCCGGTTTAACGGGATTAATAATGGGGAATGTTTCAGGATTTATTGTTGAAAATGATCAGAAAAAATTATATATTGCTGGGGATACCATTTACACGAATGAAGTCCGGAACATAATCATTAACAATAAGCCAGATGTTATTGTGGCAAATACAGGTGAAGCAAGAATGATCATAGGGAAACCTATCACAATGGCAAAAGAAGAAATAGTAAAAATTGCGAAAGATGCGAAGGATTCAAAGATCATTGCGGTACATTTAGAAGCCGTTAATCATTGTACTTTAAGCCGGGACGAACTCAATCGATATTTGAAAGAAAACGATGTAAGTAATCAAGTAGCAGTTCCATATGACGGAGAAGTATTAACTTTTTGATGTTTAAAGTTTAAAAAGCGGTCAACCAGCTTGACTTATTAAGAACTGTTTTTGTTAATCAAACGTTTGTTTAAAAATAAGAAACATCAAACTTTATTACAAAGCTATAATTTCTCCGATGGCATTCATTGTAGGAGATTTTTTACAATCAATAGGTTGATATCGCAAAACTTAGCCGGTAAATAGTCAACTAACTTGATTCCGGAGTGAAAATATCATTTTCTAACACGAGCGAAAAACTGAACCTTTCTCCAGTTTTCCTCGTGTTTTTTATGCTATTTTAAGAAACAAGAAATAGTTTTTCCAATAAAAAATTTTCCCCTAATTCGTATCTTTTGATATAGAATTTTCGTTTTATCTAGTGTAAATTTCATTCAGGAGGAACGAACATGACACAAGATTCAAAAAATCAGATGCAAACCCTTGGTAATCCGCTTCGTGATGCAAAAAAAATATTTGATGAAATGATTATTCCATTCAGACCTGTATTATGGCGGTATTGCTACAATATCACAGGTTCACCCTGGGATGCAGAGGACTTAGTTCAAGAAACGTTAATAAAGGCTTTTTCTTCATTAGCCCAACTTTGGCAACCAATAAATCCAAAATGGTATTTATTTAAAATTGCATCGAACACCTGGATCGATCAATGCAGAAGAAGGAAATTAAAGATCGATCCTATGGATACAATAGAGGAGAGGTTTTACAAAGAAGATCCTGATTTTATTGAAATAGAAGAGGCGATTGAGAAAATAGTTTTGCATTTGCCTCCTCGTCAAAGGGTTGTATTCTTGTTGATTGATGTATTTCAGTTTAAAGCAAACGAGGTTGGAGAAATAATCGGTACTTCTGAGGGGGCTGTCAAAGCATTGCTAAATCGTGCCAGAGGGAAAATAAAACAATTTAATGATGGGAATAAAGAATTAGAAAATCAATCTATTATTAATAACGAGGATAAAAAAATAGTTGATCTATTTATTAAAGCATTTAATAGAAGAGATCCGGATGGAATTGCCAGCTTATTGGATGATAACATCAATAATGATATTGTCCATTGTGCGCAAGAATATGGAAAAGAAATTGTAAAAAAATATTCACTTTCCGATTGGTCGAAGGACCCGGTGATGATGAAAGCGGAACTTCACCATTTATGGGGACGTCCTACTATTGTTCAGCTTGGTAAAATGAATGACTTTTATGCAGTATATAATTTAAATCTTATTGAAATCGAAAACGGAAAAATAATAAAAATGAAAGATTTCTATTTCTGCCCTGAACTCCTAATGGAAGCAGCAAAAAATTTAAATCTTAATGTTTTTCCGAGAAAGTATACACTTTAATTATTCACTGCACGCTGTATATTAATAGGAAGGAAATAGCAAGGATCGTTCCATTTTATCGTTTTGCCAGTATTATTAGGAGCAGGTTTTTGGAAGGCAAAATAATTTAGTATTATTTTCAAGTTTGTTATAATGGTAATGTAACGAAAAAGCCGTAAAAGTGTAATCTTATTACGAAATTAGTTATATTCCTATTTCATAACAGTATTACTTTTTACGACTCAATTTTTGCTAAAGGGGTAGTGATGATGAAAAAAGTAGCAATAGTAACAGGTTCAGCAGGAGGATTAGGAAAAGGCATTGCGGAAAGACTAGGCAAGGATGGCTTTAGTGTTGTACTTCATGATATTAATGAAGCATTACTAAACGAAACCGTATCAGCTTTTAAAGAAAAAAACTTTGATGTAATCGGAGTGAAAGGTGACGTATCTAAACGTGAAGATCAATTTAACTTAGTTCAAAAAGCAGTTGATCAATTTGGCCGTTTAGATGTTTTAGTAAACAACGCAGGGATAGATGCGGTCACTCCATTTTTGAAAATTACAGAAGACCAGCTTAATAAATTATTTAAGATCAATGTAAATGGTGTCGTTTTTGGTACCCAGGCAGCTGCAGAACAATTCATCAAGCAAAAAACAAAGGGGAAAATAATTAATGCATGCAGCATAGCAGGTCATGAATCATATGCAATGCTAGGTACATACTCCGCAACGAAGCACGCGGTGAAATCTTTTACGCATTCGGCTGCAAAAGAGCTGGCAAAATATCAAATAACCGTTAATGCATATTGCCCAGGAATTGCCAAAACAAAAATGTGGGACAGAATTGATGAAGAAATGGTCAAATATAGTGATGATTTAAAACCCGGAGAAGCATTCGAAAAATTCTCCAGCGAAATTGCGCTTAAGAGGTATCAAACACCGGAAGATGTTGCAAACTTAGTTTCATTTTTAGCCTCAGATGATTCTGATTATATTACCGGTCAAGCTATATTAACGGATGGCGGCCTTGTTTACAGATAATTTATTTTATTGATTATGCGGCTTTCTCAAAAGGTCAAGAGGTTTGACCATTTTGGGGAAGCCTTTCTTTTTTTATCGGATTATTTGTTGCTTCACCTAAACTATTACAGAAAATTTTTTGATCATTAATAATACCTCTCACTTGATTTGCAAGGGGGAATTAGTTGTCGTAAGGTTGGTAACGTTAGGCGTACCGCACTTTTAGTTCAAAATGTTGCAAATTCCTTCTTCAAAATGCGCTAGTGATTAAGGAAGGGGAAGTTGATTGGACGCTTCCGGCATTACGAACCGATAATTTTTCTATCTGCTTTTTAAACTGCATGTGAGTGTGTCCGCATACAACAATCTGCTGATTTGTATCTTTAAAAATTGTTTTAAGCCTTGTCATTAGTGTTGCTGGTGTGAAAATTTCCTTATTACTGTCAGGTGTAGAGATATTTCCTAAAGTGCCACTGTGAACTTCGGTTTTGTCAGGTAAACTGGCGAGAAAATCAAGCTGGGAACTCGTCAGCTGCTTCGAAACCCAGTGCTGAATTTCACTTCCTTTTTCAGATAAATAAAGCAATTTGTTGCCCTTCGAAGCTTTGGCAACCTCCCGGTCTCCATTGCCGCGGATAAAACGAATCTGGATCTTTTTGCATAGATGGAAAAGACTGTTTAATGTTTGTACAGGCATAGGTCCGGAAACGATATCGCCACCAACAATGATTATATCAAGTTTCAACACTTCTAATTCTTCCAGGACTGCATTTAATGCCGGAAAGTTTCCGTGAATATCATAAAGAGCAGCAATTTTCACTTTTCTAAATCTCCTCCTCTCCTTCTCATTTTAAAAGCGAATAATCAAGTCGAAATGATACTACTTAATCACTATTTGTTTAAATGAAATGCTATTGGTGAAGCTCATACTCTTAGAATCAGGGAATATACAAACTTTTTTAAAAATGGAGGTTCATTCAAAAAATAAAGGAAAATATTGGAATCAAATGGACTCCTTTTATGAAATAGCCGAGAACACTCGTGATTGATTTTAATCGTGAGATGAATCGGCTTCGGATAAGATGTGCCTTTGGGCACGCTAATTATCCGACAACATCTATGAACCACTTGTGTAATATGGTAAAATATCCATGTACCGATGTTCTTTGAAAACGGAAGATAGAGGGTTGTGACAGGAAAAAACGTCTGTCACGTAAAATCTTCAACGTTCAAACTGGTCTTGAATCGGGCCAACAGGGCGCTAATAGCAACACAGGTTGCTTTGCCCATGAAAGTCTAAGGGAAACCCAATAAGGGCTTGGTGTTAGCTTTTCGCTTGCGAAAAGTCATCCAAACGAAGTTTGGACAGTACCTTAGAACCTCGTGACTTTAGTCATGAGAGGTTCAGTTGTGAATATGCGTACTTATGAGTTTTTTTCAATGCAACACTAGCAGTGAAAATTATTCCGTTCAAACAATTTCCACACTTGCTCTGCCATAAATTGAGGAGGGTGCGGCATATTGTTTCGAATCCACCATTCCACGGTTCCAACGAAGGCTGATGCGGTAAACTGTGTAATCAATTCCTTATCCATCTTTTGGTTGATGCCCTGCATATCGAGTTTCTTCTGTATAGTGGCCCGAAGGATTTGCAGCATCCGTTCCCGGAAAAAGGAAGTTTTTTGACAGGAGAGCATCGAGGAAAAGAATAGAAAATTCTCTTCGAAATAAATAAATAAAGATTTCAATGCCGCAATCGCTTCGATTATATCAACTTTTTTCTCAGCAAACTTGGAAAATGTACATGAATGGATCATTTTGTTTAAATGGTCATCGATGCATTTATCAAGCAGGTCGTATTTATCCGTATAATGCAAATAAACGGTTCCCCGGTTTACATTAGATCGTTCCGAAATGTCATTTATGGTAATTCGGTCGAAATCTTTCTCAAAAAACAGTTCCAGAAACGCCTTGTTAATAGCTGCTTTTGTTTTCAGAATTCTTCTATCTGTTTTGGTTCCGTCCGCCATATTTCTTTTTCCCCTCCAGTTAATCAACACTTTTTGTAAAATTGTTGTTTATCAAACAAAACCGCGTATATTAGCGATTGAATTTCTTTTTTTCCTCTTTAAAATAATACTCAACGGCAGTTGAAAAATCAACATGTGTTCAATATAAAAAAAGCACTGCCGAAAAAAATTCCTTTAAGGAGCGATAAAAATTGGAAAACTTGCAATCGAAGGTAATCATTATTACAGGCGCATCCAGTGGAATTGGAGAAACTGCGGCGAAGCTGTTGGCCGAGAACGGAGCAAAAGTTGTGTTGGCTGCAAGAAGAGAAAAACGACTGCAAACCGTAGTAAACGACATTAAACGAAAAGGAGGCGAAGCTGTCTATCAAAAAACCGATGTGACTTCAGCTGAAGACATGAAAAAGCTGGCACAGTTTGCACGAAAACAGTATGGCCGTATCGATGTACTTGTCAATAATGCAGGTATTATGGCTAATTCTATGTTGAGTGAACTAAAAATCAAAGAATGGGATCATACGATCAATGTGAATATCAAAGGAGTTCTGTACGGAATAGCTGCCGTTTTGCCAATCATGAGGGAACAGCAATCGGGACATATTATCAATCTATCCTCGCTAATGGGGCATAAGGTTATTCCAACTACAGCTGTTTACAGCGCTACCAAATTTGCCATACGTGCGATTTCCGAGGGACTGCGCCAGGAAGAATCACCGGCTTCTCATATCCGCTCCACCATCATCTCACCAGGCATGACAGCGACAGGTGTTCTCTCTGCATATCAAGATTATCCAAGCATTTCTCCAAACAGTGTCGCCAGAGCGATTGCATATGCTATTAACGAACCCGAAGATGCCGGAGTGAACGAGATTATCATTAGACCGACGCTGCAATCGATATAGACCGGTTTTTTAAAACTTATATGCGATTCAGATCCACAGTAAAAATAGATTAACAAGTTGCCCATTTTAAATAAAATTGCGCCGTTTAACCCCTTTGGTTAAGATAAACCAAGGGGTATTTTAATATTCTTTGAGAATCGAATCTTATAAAGATATTAAATGAAAGGAATTGTGTTTCATGAAGAAAACGATTTTACTTGTTGAAGATGATTCCTCAATCAGTGGTATGGTAAAAAGATATTTGAGTAATGAGGGTTTTAACATTAATGAATACTTTTTTTGATTTAGCTAAGCTAGAGTCCGGAGATAAAGAGATACCACTCACTAAAGTGAATCTATCTGAAATAGGCAAAAAAAATATGCTGTTATTTTATGAATGGATCCAATCTAAAGGATTAGAAACGGTTATCGATATACCGGAAAAGCCTATTTTTGCACTTGGGAACGAGGAGACATTAAACCGTGTATTAAATAATCTGATTTCAAATGGCATTCGCTATGGTGCTGACGGCAAGATGATCGGTTTAAAGATATATTTTGATGATGCAAGCGTCTATGTGGAAGTATCCGACAGAGGAAGAGGGATCCATGAAACGGAACAGGATCGTGTGTTTGAACGAATGTTTACGCTCGATGAGTCAAGAAATAAAGCATTCCAGGGCAGCGATTTGGGTTTAACCATTACAAAAAGACTGATTGAAGAGATGCAAGGAAACATTTCCGTACAATCCAAACCATATGTAAAAACGACATTTACATTTTCATTAAAGCTTATTAAAAGTGTGTGATTAAAAAGGGAAGTTGCAGGCAGGATAAAGTGAAACTTCCATCAGTGGGGGTTTTCCCCCGCCTAAAACAATTGTTTACACCTCCATTTTTGAGGCGGGGGTATTACTGCCCCTTAATCTGCGATAAATACTTATGAAACCCGCTCTGCAGGTTTCCCAAAATCTGACGTCACGCCTCAGGTTGTTCTCATTTGTGACTTTTTGAACATCTTTTAAATAGACGGACGACATTTCTTAAGATTTTTGTAAGAATTAAGACAGGGAAAAGCAACGATTTCCCGTTAGAATGAAAGCAATTAAAAAAACGGGGAGGATCATTATGGATTATGTTGTAATATATTGAATTAGTAACCAATAATCAAAGAAAAACGGCGATGGTTTTACATGATAAATTAGGAATAAATAACTTCAAAGTGATGGATGACCAGGCGATTCGGGTTTATGTCACAGAAGTGTCTCAATCGGCCATTACGAAGACATTAATACTCGAGGAAATCGATATTGAGTCCATTGATAAAAAACGAACAACATTAGAAGAGTATTTTATTAAAAAAGTGCAGTTAGATCAGCCCGTAAGTTAATTATCTGATAACATATTAAAAGTTAAGGAGCGGATCACGTTGTTTCATTTAATAAAACTGGAATCAAAAAAAAGTAAATTAAGATGGTTTATCATAGGGGCTATTCTTGCAAATATATTTATTCTTGGTTTTTATGTTTAATTCCAGCAGTTGAAAATAGAGAAGACATCCAAACATTCAAAAACATGACAGATTTTTTTACGATAAGCGGGGCCTTTGTCAGAGGCGTTTTTATAGTATTTGCCGCTGTACTCATTTCAAAAATGATTATTGATGAGTTTAAGAATCGAACGATCCTTGTCACGTTTTCCTATCCAGTCAATCGGAAAAAGATCCTGGGTGCAAAATTGATTCTTATCTTTGGGATAACATTCATGACGATGTTAATCTCTAATATAGTAGTGGTTTTTGCTTTTATTGGATTAAATCAAATCTTTCATATTACTTCTGCAATTAGTTTAACTGCAAGTGATTTTGTTCCGGAGATATTAAGACTACTCATGTTTAGTCTGGCAAGTGCCGGAGCTGCACTTGTACCGTTATATTTAGGGATGAGAAAATATTCTGTGCCTGCTACGATTATTTCCTCACTAATCATCGTTAGCGTGACATGCCAATCGGCGGGCCCGAATTTCTCATTAGCCGATATTATTTATATTCCGCTTGCTTTAGCATTCATTGCTCTTGGCATTGTTGTGCTAACGATTCGAAAAATTGATCGTATTGATTTAAATTAATACTTGAAAGGTCTCTAATCGTAGCGTGGGAGGGAAATTTTAATTAGGTGGGGTAGGCTATCCACCTGATTTCCCGAGTTTAAAGCAAGCTGAAACGAGTTCACTGGGGTCTCCATCTGCTATTAAATTAGGTTTTGAAAAAGATAATAAATATATAGTCGTAGTAGAAGTAATAAAATAGAAATCTACCGAAGATTCCATTGTTTTCAGCAACAAAGAAAAATATGGTTTTATTCGAATCAATAATAAAGATTTTATCGGATTCGTTCTTTGATATTGTCCCGATATAAAACTAGATAGAGCTAAGCTTATCATCGCTTAGAAGTGCACAGAGAAGACGAATATGCAAAACGTGTTAGGAACTTATATAAAAAACATCAAAATATTACAAAGCTACATAGATGCTAAAAAGAGCATTAAGAAAGCCCCAGGTCACACGATCCGTAGTGGCTCACTTATTTTTACTTATATTCTAGTTCAAACAGAAATAATGTCAACAATATCGTTCATATTTTTTATCTAATTATTCATTTTGAAACAACGAAGACTACCCCTCAATTGTTTCTAATCAATTGAAGCAATTGTACAATTCGATTGTCGTAAAGAATCAACTAATGTCGAATTCTCGGAAAATTAACTGGACAGTAGCTTTGATAAGCGTAAAGTGACTGGAAAATTTTCATAAATAATCTAGGGTAAAAATTCTGAGTATGAAGTTAAAATCGACTGCTTAAAAAAATAGTCAGAAGGTTCGATTAATTAAAATTTATTAATTGTCCAAGTTGTTCATATTAGATACCATTTATAAATGGGTAAATAAGTCATAAATAACAGTTTTATCAAAACGTAATTTTGCAAAAATTGACTAATGACTGGGAATCTTTTTGCCCTCAAAGTGTTATTTTTTGAGCTGAGATTCATTATATGTCATTATGTTCTCAGATGAAGGAGTGAACCAGCGTGCAAAAAATCATGATTATTGAGGATGATCCTAAAATTGCGGAACATTTGCAGTCCTTTATGAAAAAATACGGCTACGAAGCAAATACCGTAACGGACTTTGAACACATTATGGATGGCTTTGATAAACATAAACCGGATCTTGTCCTCCTTGATATCAATCTTCCCAGTTACGACGGTTATTATTGGTGCAGACAAATTCGTAAAAAATCGATCTGCCCGGTTATATTCATATCAGCGCGAATTGGCGAAATGGATCAAGTGATAGCCTTGGAAAACGGCGGCGATGATTACATTACAAAGCCGTTTCACCCGGAAATTGTGATAGCGAAAATACGCAGCCAGCTTCGCCGTGCTTACGGGGAGTATGCTGTCCGGGCGGAAGAACATGTCTTGAAAATAGAAGGATTAAAGCTCTTTCCGGAAAGGATGGAACTTGTATTTAATGGGAAAATAATCTCATTATCAAAAAATGAAACGGATATTATCGAAAGCTTAATGGAACGCTTTCCACGAGTGGCCGGCCGTGAAGATTTACTGGAAAAACTGTGGGATGATCAGGAGTTTGTCGATGAAAATACATTGAATGTAAATATTACACGAGTCAGGAAAAAATTCGAGTCTGTTGGGATAAAAGATGCGGTCGAAACAATCAGAGGTGTCGGCTATCGCTTACACATCTCATGGCCAAGGGTGGAAGAGTAATGAAGCTGTTTTTAAGAGAGCATTTAGCACTTATTATCGTACAAACTGTACAGTTTGTTGTGATTCTTTCTATCTATTGGCAGGACGGCTATCATCATCTCCTGCCGGCGCTTTATGCTGTGTTCCTCGGTTTCTTTTTTCTTGGCTGCTATCTTTTTTACCACTATTACAGCCGCCGTCATTTTTATCAGCAGCTTAGCAATCCGCTTGCTTCTCTTGACGATTCGCTGCAAAAAACAGAACCGTTCCCGGCATCCGAAGCTCTTAATCGCCTGTTAAAGGATCAATACAGGCATTATCAAGAAGAAATTAAAAAATTGGAGTGCAGACAAGAAGAGCATCTTACGTTAATGGATCAGTGGGTGCACCAAATGAAAACACCGCTTTCCGTGATCGAGCTTATCGCGCAAAATCTTGATGAACCGGACTCATCGAGTATACGTGAAGAAACGGAGCGGATGAAAACGGGGTTAAATACGATTCTTTATATGGCACGGCTTCGTACCATTGAACAGGATTTTCATGTAAAGCCGGTCCTTTTATCAAAAATCGTAAAGGAAGTAAATGGGGAAGCGAGACGTCTTTATATCCGCAATAACGTGTATCCAAACTTTATTCAGAAGAAGGATATAACGGTGGAGACGGATGAAAAATGGCTTTTTTTTATGCTCACACAACTCATTAATAACGCCATTAAATATTCAAAAGGGAAAAGCAGCAGTATCCATATATCTGTTTATGAACAAGCCGGAGAGGCTGTATTGGAAGTAAGGGACTTTGGCGTTGGGATTCCGGAAACAGACAAAAGGCGGATTTTTGATCCCTTTTTTACAGGGGAAAACGGACGGAAATTCCGGGAATCCACAGGAATGGGTCTTTATTTGACAAAAGAGGCGGCAGAAAAGCTCGGCCACCGGATCGAGATGGATTCCAAGGTTGGAGATGGATCATCTTTCCGACTAATTTTTACTGCTGCACAAAACATTACAGCCTTGTAAGGAAACTGAAAGAAAAATCGATTTTTTTATGAGACCGCCCGAGGTACACTGTATCATAGATCAATAAAAAGGAGTTATCAACAATTAACAAAACATTGACAAAAGTATACAAATGTATTAATATATAGACATACCAATAAGGACGGTGTCTATATGTATAAGCCAAAAGACTTTGCTGAAATGATAGGTGTGTCTGTAAAAACGTTGCAAAGGTGGGATAACGAAGGTAAATTGGTTGCAAAAAGAAATCCAAAAAACAGGAGATATTACACACATAAACAATATGTTGATTATTTAGGTGAAAGCAACAAAGGAAAAACAATCATTTATACTAGGGTTTCTTCTAACGAACAAAAAGACGACTTAAATAATCAAATAGAATTTCTTAGACAATATGCTAATGCAAAAGGAATTATTGTAGATGAAATATTTACTGACGTAGGATCAGGTCTTAATTACAATAGAAAGAAATGGAATAAGCTTTTTCAAGATGCTATGTTAGGGCATATAGCAACTATAATCATATCTCATAAAGATCGTTTTGTACGTTTTGGTTATGATTGGTTTGAGAAATTTCTTGAATCAAATGGAGTCAAAATGATTGTTGTAAATAATGAAAAATTATCTCCACAAGAAGAATTGGTACAAGATTTGATATCTATTATTCATGTGTTTAGTTGTAGAATTTATGTATTAAGAAAGTATGAAACGA
>JAGKQJ010000093.1 GCA_017898095.1 Bacillaceae bacterium Marseille-Q3522
ATTATCTAGTATCCATTCTTTTGGAAATAAAGTTGGTGTCGTCTGCATTGCTTCAACAGATGTTTTAAACGAAGTTAAAACAGCCCAAATTAAAGGCATCATCATTAATAGTCCGCCGACAAGCAATACTGCATATACAATAAATCGCTCCTTGTGATGCTTTATTTTTGTTATCATTCAAAAAGCCTCCTAATTAAAATAATCAATAGTGTCCATTATCTTGTTTTCTCATTTTAAATTGAATTAATGTCACAATAAGAATAATGGCAAATAAGATAACAGATCCTGCAGCTGCATATCCAAATTCACTCAGTTTAAAACCATGATCATATATAAATAAGGCTATCGAATTAGATGAGCCTAAAGGACCGCCTTCTGTCATAATCATTGGTTCTTCGAAGAATTGGAACCAGCCAATTATTGTTGTAGTAGCAACAAAAAAGGTTGCGAACTTTAATAAAGGTACTTTGATAAAAATCAATTTCTGCCATCTCGTTGCTCCATCAA
Organism: Bacillaceae bacterium Marseille-Q3522; assembly: GCA_017898095.1. Classification (GTDB taxonomy): domain Bacteria; phylum Bacillota; class Bacilli; order Bacillales; family Cytobacillaceae; genus JAGKQJ01. Next base: position 508 of record JAGKQJ010000093.1, read on the forward strand.
TTTCTGCTGCTTCATAATAATCCTTTGGAATACCTTGTAATGCAGCCAAAAATATAATCATATTTAATCCAATTGCTTTCCAAGCTGCTAATAGAATTAGAGAAATTTTCGCCATAACCGGATGTGTTAGCCATGGTACACCTGGTATATGAAGCAGAGAGAGTACATAATTGAATAATCCATAATGGGTGTTATATAAAAATCCCCAAACCACTGCCACTGCCACTGAAGTTGTTACCGATGGTATATAGAACATCGTGCGTGCTGCTGTGAATATTTTGTTTTTTCCATAATCAAGCAATAATGCTACGCCAAGCGAAAGTACAACAACTAATGGAACCCCAAAAACTACGTAAAAAAGAGTATTTAATATAGCTTGGATAAATTCTCCATCTCGTAATAATTCCTTATAGTTATCTAATCCAATAAAATGAACTTGATCCCAATTTAAAAGGCCCATTAAATCCATATTAGTAAAACTGATCGCAATTGCTACGAAAATGGAGAAGACGGAAAAAACCAATAATATAATGAATGCCGGAGCAATAAATAACAGGTATGGTCGTTTAAAGAAAAAATTTAGTTTCATACTTTCTCCCTTCCAACTTTTAACATTTAACTGAAAAGGTAACCTACTAGAATCATTTGATACGTAGGTTACCCAATAACACTATCGTTAAGCGCTTGCAAAATAGTTCTCTTCAGCACTTATTTCTTTTTCTTAATCAACTGGATTACTCATCTAACATTTCCTGGACTGTTTTGTCTAACTTTTCCATTTCTTCTTTTACTTCTGCTCCACCTACAACAATATTTTCAACCGTTTTTAATACTTCTTGGTTAATTGCTTCTTGTTCAACAATCATTGGTGCAGCTTTTGCATGTTCCAATTGCTCTTTAAATACTGCTAGGATTTCATTTTCTGCTATAGTCGGGTCATCCCATGCAGAGGTAACAGCAGGTAATGAATTTGCAGTTTCATACCATTTTACTTGAGATTCCGGATCAGACATATAGTTAATAAATGTTAATGCTTCTTCTACATTATCTGAATATGAAGAAACAGATAATCCTGCTCCTCCTAAATAAGATGTGTTATCTACATTTCCTGCTGGCAGAGGTGCAATAGACCAGTCAAATTCACCAGTTTGCGCTTTTGCATCATTCATAATATTAATCATCCATGGTCCGCTAATGTACATCGGTTTAATTCCTTCTGCAAATGCTTGTGTAATATCAATTTGTACGTCTGGTCCAGCGGATAATCCCTCGCTAAAGAAATTCACAAAGTATTCCATGGACTCAATTGCTTTTGGGTCATCATAATTTGCTTTTCGATTTTCCGGATCAATAAGATCTACGCCATTTTGCCAACTAAATACTTGAGGATACATGGCATCATTAATTGCCAGGTCTATCCCATAATGTCCTTCTCCATTTTTAGCAACTAATTTTTCAGATACATCTCTTAATTCTTCTTGTGTCTTAGGTGGTTCATTATATCCCACTTCTGCTAATAAATCAGGACGATAATATAATACACGAGTTTCTACATACCAAGGTACAGAATATAATTTACCTTCATATGTTCCCCCTTCTAACGCACCTGCAAAATAATTGTCTGTATTGATATTTGCGTATTCATCTGACTTATCATACTCAGATAAATCAAGTAATCCACCAGCTGCTGCAAATTCTGTTACCCATGAACTTCCTAATTGAATTACATCCGGACCTTGTTTCGCAGCTGTTGCTGTAACTAATTTATCATGTGCACTATCCCAAGGAATTGCGGTTACTTTCAAATCAATATCTGGATATTTTGCTTCAAAATCTTTTACTACTTCTCCTAAACGAGTACCTTCATCACCCATTGCCCAAACTTCCAGTGTAGTTTTTCCTTCTTCTGATGAACCACCTGAACCACTTGATGAGCATCCTGCTAAAATACCTAACATTAAGAAAATAGCAATCACTAAAAAAGAAATTTTCTTTTTCATTTTCTCACCCTCATTTTAGATTTTTTTTGAATCTTTCACTTACCTTTTTGAGAATAATTAAAATTTTTCTCTTTAAATACCAACCCCCTTTTATTAAAAACTTTTTCAAATGTTGGCACGAGAAAATTAAATTACTCTATAGTGCAAGAATCGAAACGTTTCAATTCAATTGTAAAAAAATTTATATTCTTTATTCTAATCCGAATAATATTAATCATTATTCTTAATCAGACTGTTGAAACGTTTCAACAGATATATTATACATCACTTTGTATGCGTTTCCAATATAAATGTTACTTACGGAGTTAAAAAATTTTTCATCCCTATAAACTCCCTATTCTAATGAAAAAGACCCTTTTTACTAGATTTTAAAGATAAATCTATATTATTTATAATAAGATGATCCTATTTAAATGAAAGTATCTAGGAATTTAATCCTATTTATTTCTTTATAATGAAAAATAATGAAATATTCTTTGGCATTGTGTAAGATTAGGGTAAAGGTTTATTGGGAGGGGAGACGATGGGAGAAATACAAATAAAAGCGGGTGAATTGGAAGCGCTTAGTGAAGAACTAAAAAAATCGGAATACGCATGTGAGAATGCTTTGGACATATTGGAAAGGGCCAAGATGTTAAAAGTGTATGACGGTTTTCCTGACCATTTTCTGGACTTACATGCCGAGTTTGAACACTCCATAAAGCTAAGCTCGGATAAATTAGCGGAATGCAGAGAGTTTGTCACGAAAACATCGGAGGAAATGCAGAAGAAAGATCGTGAAATGGCTTGGAAATTGGGGCTTTTAACAGTAAAGTTGTATGCCGAAGTGGAACTAAAAAAGTACATGGAAGAAAATAAATTGGCCCTGGAATTTTTCGGTGTTTTTGATGTGATAAAGCTTATAAGTGGAAAAGATCCTCTGACGGGGGAACCTGTATCGGAGGAAGAACGGATATTTATCGGCGTTATGACGGGAATCTCTCTCTTTCCGCTTGGAAGACTTGTTGGCTTTATTGGACGGCCCGTGTTGCGAGGATTAGGAATGGCTGGAAAATATCTAGGTTTAGATAACTGGGTAAAAGATGTTGGTGACTTTTTAACGAAAAAAAACGTAATAAATCCGGAAAGGATTAAGAAAACATTCACTGACATATATGAGAATGTGATAAAAGCCCCTATTTCGGCAACTAAATTTTGTTTTGATGAAGGAATGAAAAAATTAGGAGACCTTTCGGTTCCTACATTTTACCTATTCCAATTTGCCGGGGTGGCAAAGCATAATCGAAAAATAAAAGACATTATTGAAGATGTTAAAGACGACTTATGGTTAAAATATAACCGGGTAGAAGGAAAAGGGGAAGAATTGCTGGCCCCTGACGGATTATTTAAAGATTTTTTGCTGGAGGCTAGATACCAGAAATACTTAGAACGAAAAGCGAAAGAAGGAAAAGCAGCAAAAGGCCGGCTGGAATGGAAAGTAGCTAGTGATTACTTCTTGTATGACTCTCCTTTGGCGAGGGGGAATAGGTTTAATGAAACAGTGCAGGAATTAGATTTATATGAGTATCATGAAATCCATTTGGCGAATGGGAAAAGACTGGATTCGTATGATCCCGATGCTGGAGAAATCATATCTAGAAAGGCAACGGACTTGGACTTGATCGACGAGAAAACGTATCGAGTTTATTTGCGTGAGATGAAGGTGAAATATGCTGCTGGCACGAAAATACGATCTAACGTTTTCTCCGAACTGGATGGAACCAGACTAAAAGGAGATCTAATATTAGAAGTTCCTGCCTCTAATAAAGATATTCCCGATATAGAAAAATATATAGAAATTGCAAAAGAATATGATATCAAATTAAGATTTACGGAGGAATAGTAAATGGAGATGAAACCCGAAATTATAGAAGTTTTAAAAAAAATAGATTTTCCAACTAGATATAAAAAGCTTTCCGATAGTTCTAGAGAAAATGGTAAGGACGTAAAAGACAGGATGTATGAGTATGATGTGGAAAAAATCAAAGAGATATTGAATGATTTGGGGTATGAGGCATCTTTTGATAAAAAGGAGAAATTTTTTAAAGTAGGGGTAGTAGACCATTCTCCTAGATATTCCATTTGGTTTAATTTGATATTAGAGGGTGGAAGAACTACTTTTGTTTGGACTGTTTTTCGAAATAAGGAAGTAAGATTAGGTAGACCTTGGATTGCGTATTCAAAGCATATAGAAAATCCGAACGAGAAAATAAGGACCCCAGTTTATCGAAGTTATAAAGAATTAGAAGTAATTTTACGAGAGGCTTTTGTGTTATATGAAGATTTCAAAAGAGAGCTAATAGCCATTTATGAAAAAGAGGACGATAAATAAAGAAGTGAGGCTGTCGAAAAAGGGGAAGCCCCTCGAACATTTCAAATCAGAAATATTGATATTTTGGCATTCTTAGCCATGTAAAAGGAGCATAGTCTCTAGGAACCAAGAAAAGGATAATATTTATTTATTAACATTTATGCAAAAATGAAGAAATACTGAACGAAAAAGCGTTATAAAATTATTCAATACGGTAAAGCAAACCCAGAGCATGCTTCGGGCATCGCTAATTATATCTTCAGACCGGATCTCAGGTCTGAATAAAGTTACTCTTGTTTTCTTGTGCTAAGTGGTTTAATGTACGCAAAAAAAATGAAGCAAATGCTATACAGCTTCAATACCGCCACAAAACAAACAAAGCACGATACCACTGATTTTATATCAATAATACCATGCTTCGTTACTGAAATTTCTTTATTACGCTTTTTTTCTCCTGCCAATTAGCAAAATGACCAGTCCTGCAAATATTAACCCTGCTCCAAATAAGATTAAATTATAAATATTTGTTGCTGTATTTGGAAGGACATTATTCGGATCGTCCACATCCGGATTTACAGTCGGTTCCGGTTGTTTTTCATTCTCAACCGTTATTTGCTTTGCTTGCGATTGCCCTTTTTCAATCGTACATTTGATTGGCGTACTAGTTAATTTATAGCCGGTCGGTGCTTGAGTTTCCACGAGCTGATAGTCGCCAGGCTTTAATCCGGAAATAATAAGTTTGCCATTTTCATCTGTAATTAGCCCCTCTTGAAGAACCTTTCCTGCTGCATCTTTCAAAGTGAAGACTGCTCCGGTTAACTTTGTTTCCGGATTATCTTTATCCACTTTCGTTATCACAACAGAGCCCGGAGCCAATTCATTTACCGCAGTAATTTCAATGGATTCCGACTGCCCGTTTTCAATCTTAAATGGGATTGGCGTCGGATCCAACTCGTAGCCGTTCGGCGCTTTTGTTTCGATGAACTGGTACTCGCCTTCGGGCAGTCCCTTCACCGTGAACCGACCGTTTTCATCTGTTGTCCAGACAGCCGGAAGGTCGTTGCCATTTACATCTTTCTTTACAACATTTCCGGCTTGATCCACCAGTTTGAATTCTGCGCCTCCGAGTAACACACTTGGATCGTTCTTGTCGACTTTCGTCAATACCACTTCATTTTCTTTATCTGCTTTTTTAATTACAACCGTTGTTAATGGTTCAATGGTTAAAGTCTCATTTGTTAAAGTAAAGCCTGATTCCTCAGAAACCGCTTCAGCGCCAGCTTCATCATTATCAACAACAATGATGTCATCGGAGAAATCATAATCCCCCAGTGTTAAGGTGCGAGCTTTGTCATCGGCATTGACAAATACATAATATGTGTCGGTGCCGTCTGATGACTGATTTTCATAGGCAAAAAGCAAGTCAGTATCTTTGATCTCCGGAAAATCAAGTAATGTTACATTTTTATTGACGAGTTCTTGTTCACCCAGGCGGAAGGCATCCGTCGATTTTCTCAACTCAATTAGCCCCTTCGTATATGCTGCAGTAGTCACGTTAATTGGATAAGCATTTTCATCTGTAGCCTTCGCCCAATCGAATTTATTGATCGCATCTGATGAATCATAAGAATCGTGAATAAAATATGGGTGTTCAAACGGCTGTCCACTTTCATCTGCAAGTGTATGATATTTTTGCTCTGGCACACCTTCTGCTAACCATTGTTTCGTCCGTCCGTATTCTTGACCGGCATGGATAAATGCAGTACCCTGCGATGTTAAAATCATTGCATTCCCAAGTCGAATTCGCTTGTGAATTTCCAAATCATTTTCGGGAAAGGCCGGGTCTTTTTTAATTGATTGCGCAATGACATCATATAGAGGGAGGTTGTCATGTGCCTCAATATATTGAACCATATCTCCGGGATCATCTTCAGCTGTATTAGAAGGCTGCCCTTTAATATTATTAAAAATCAAATCAATATTACGCGCCCCTCCTGTTATGAACCGCGGCTCCCCTTCTGAACCAAAACCGGATTTTAATTCATTCCGGATTTCATCCGAAAACACACCAACATGATCGGTTTTATCCATCCAATCTTGATCAGCTCCCATCCCATCAAGAGTAGGATCCGACAAGTGCCCGGAGAATGTCCGCCATCCTTCACCGATAAATAATGCATTCGGATTAATTTCAGCTGCTGCATCATAAGCATTTTGGATTGCCGGATATGTGGCATCTCCCATCATATCAAAGCGCATACCGTCAATTTTAAATTCATCAAACCAATATTTCACAGAATCAACCATTAATTTTTCTGCCATATAATGATTCGTTGCAAGATTGTTTCCAAATCCTCCAAGGAAGTTGCCATCTGCATCTTGGAAAAAATAATAATTTGGCACAATATCATTTAATAAGCCTGCTTTTGACATATGCGTATAAACTACATCAAGTACAACACCCATTCCGGCATCATGGATCGCATCAATTAAATTTTTCATTTCTTTAATCCGCAACTCCGGATCTGTTGGGTTCTCAGAATACGCACCGTCCGGTGAGAAGTAGCTATGCGGATCATAGCCCCAGTTATATTCATTGGCTCCAGCTGAATATTCAAGCTCTCTTCCGTCCATATTCGTTTCATCGCCATAATACCAAGCCATAACAGGAAGTAATTGAATATGGGTAACACCGAGTGATTTTATATATTCAAGTTTATCGATAAAGGCTTCATATGATCCCCATCTTGCATTTAATTCACCTTCAATGGAAGGATCGGACGTAAAGTCACGGATATGAACCTCGTATATAATAGCATCTTCACGTTTTTCATAGCCGTCAATAGATGCATGGCTAAATCCTTCAGGATCCTTGCCCTCCAAGTCAACGATCGCCGCTTTTCCAACCTCATCTCCATCAGGTCCTGCCTCTCCCACTGTATTAACAGTAAAAGCGGCCATTGATTTGGCATATGGGTCTAACACTTTTTTCGTAACGCCATGGTTGGTCACTTCGTATTGATAATAGTAACCATGCAAATCAGTTACACCTAAATCTTCCGCTTCGACATGTGAAGACCAGACGCCTTTTTCGCCCGGCGTTAATTCTACACTGCCAATTTGTTTAGCAGCATCATCCTTATCATAAAAGTTTGCAACAACTTTGCTTGCTTTTGGAGCCCATAATTTTAAAGTCGCATCGCCATCATGATACGTTGCTCCAAGATCGTCGCCATTATAGGAATACATTTTGTCTATCATTCTCCAGCCGGATGCAGCCGAAACCTTCCTGTTCGCATAAGTAATCGATAATGGTAATTTTTCCAAATCAAATGTTGCTTTTACTTCAGCCGTTGTTTCGCCGGTAATTTTGGCACTTTCTACAGTGATAGCCTTCCCTTCTGAATCTTTCATTTCTAACGCAGATATTAACTCCTCAGGCGTTAATCCTTCTGTCATTGTAAAATGCAAAAGAATAGTATCTTCTGAAATTACTTCCGCCGCAGTAATGCCGGTAGCTACTTCCCAATATGGAGAAACATAAACTTGATCATCGCCCTGTCTTACCCATAGACGATTATATTTATCTAACAAATTGAATATTTTATTTCCGCCATCTTTTCCAGCATCTCCTTTCGTTTCATCTAAAACAATAAATCCAATTTGTTCGGCATTTTCATTTAACTCAATATCCACATAAGCTCCGTATTGATCCCTTCCGGTAAAATCTGTGGCATCTGTCGGCCAATTTGCAGGCGGTGATTTCACATCGCCCCAAGTCCATGCCCCAAAATTTTCATAATCCGCATTATCACGCAGATAGTGAATCCGAACCGTATTTTCGGGCAGGTCAATCGGTTCATAGGTGAACACCTCATCAGAGCCTTGTTTAATCCAAATTTCATTCCTCTCAGGAGAAGCAATCGTAAATCCTTTATCGCCGCCGTCCTTGCCTGCATCCCCCTTGGTAATGTCCATTACTAAGAAACCAATATTTTTCGCAGCTTCTGCAAGCTGTACATCAATATAGGCACCATAACTGTCGAATTTATCAAACATTGTCGCCCCAATTGGCCAGTTGGCTGATGGTTCGGCAACATCATTCCATAACCACGCACCGTAATTTTCGTACTTCCCATCGGGGCGGTTATAATGAATGCGAATGTGATTTTCAGGAATTGGTTCAACTTCCGTTTCTCCATTAGCTGAATCAACACTGGTAATCTTACCGCCTTCGACTGTTAACAATACGGTTCCGCCATCAGCATTGCCGGGAATGGATAATGAAACTTCACCCGCGTCATTTGCTATATACGTTTCACCTGTATAATGATCAGTCACTTGCACACCCGCACTATCAACGTTTAAGGTGATATTTTTTGCTTCTGCGGCTACATTAAGACCTACATAGACAGATTGATCTTCATAACTGCGTTCAAACAATAAATATTTATTGCTATTGGAACCACCGATTGTCTTTCTGTCTCCTTTAGCAAATAATTTCGAATGATCTCCTCTAAAGTTTAAAATCTTTGTATAATGTTCAAGAACATCATTGCCTTCTACCTTTTCCCAGGAAAAATCATAGCGGTTGTCATAAAATGGGTAGTTGTTGGCTCCACTTAGTCCAAGCTCTTCTCCATAATAAATGACCGGCTGGCCTTTTGCAGTTGCTTGTAATGTTGCGGCCACCTTTAATTTGCCTTTGTCCCCGCCAACAGAGTATAGGAATCCATCTTCATCGTGACTCCCTAAAAATTGACCGAGAGTTGCTGTATTGTCCATTTTTCCGTTTCGGGCAATTAGGTCCTCATTCGCTCCAGCGACATCCCCGTTTACAAATGAACGTGCAATATCCTTAAATCCGAAGTCAAGAAGGGAATCCATCATACCTGACTCAAGGTAACCAAGATTATTATTTATGTTAGCACCCCAAACTTCACCAATCATCTTATGTTCCGGCATTTTTTCTGTAATGGCATTTTTAAAGGCCATCCATGTAGTATCTTCCACATGTTTTACAGTGTCTACACGAAAATAGTCAATGGAGTTGCCATTAGCAGTTGTTGCTTTATTAATCCAATCCGTTTGCCATTGAATGATTTGCTGTCGGACGGCCGGATCTTCCGTTCTTATATCCGGAAGTCCTGACAATTCCCCAACTACTTCATCCGTACCAACGTCTGCACCCTGACGTACAATGTCCTTAAATTTATCACGCTCGCTATCGGTCGGATACCCTGGCGGACGCTCTTCTTCCGGAAGATTACCATCAATTTCCTTCAATCCGTACCCTGAATGGTTAAGCACCACATCCAACATAATTTTGATGCCGCGCTCATGTGCTTCGTCAATGAGCGTATGGAATTCTTCCATCGTCCCAAAGTGCGGATTCAACTCTTCAAAATTGCTTGCCCAGTATCCATGATAAGCGTAGTAAGGCTGCTCCTCCACATTTGTCCCAACATTGTATTTAATATTTTCCACAATTGGACTGATCCAAATGGTGTTTACGCCAAGGGTATCCAAATAATCCAGATTTTCTGTGATTCCTTTAAAATCCCCGCCTTGATAAGCACCGCGCGAATCCTCATTGTAATCAAGATTGTAAGGGTCATTATTGGACGAATTTCCATTAAAGAATCGGTCGGTTAACATAAAATAAATAACGGCCTCGTCCCAATCAAAATCAGCTCCCCCTACCGATTGTCTTGTTTTCACTTCCATCTCTGCCGAACCTTCATAGTGATTTCCGTACGAATCGACTACTGTCAAAGGAATCGTTTTCTTTCCGGCTGTCACCGTATCATCAACAGAAATGGTTATCTTGCTTAAAGCGGGATCAATTTCTAATACCTCCGGCCCGCCTAATGCCGAAACATTCGCAAACATTTCAGTAATCGTAAGACCATTTGTTAAGCCTTCAACGTTCACAGTTAAGACAGCGTTTTCATTATAGTCAATCGCACTTGGAGATACACTGCCCGTTACTTGCAAATCTCCCTGATAAAACTCAATGACAGAAACGCCATTTACCGTATTATAAGGATCCGTAACTTCTTCCGTTACACCATCTCTCGTAACAAGATAGCTATAAACCGTTTTGCCATTCGGTATATTTTGATATTGAAACACAAAACGTTCGTTTTCCGGTTCATAAGTCATTTCATGAGTTTCACCATTCATCTGTAATTCTACTTTTTCAATGGTGCCCATTTGATCGTTTTGAAAAAGTTCCTTGTCCCGATAATAGAATGTCGCATTTCCTTGATTGATTACTGGAGCCGAACCGTCCGGCACAATTCTGATTTCCTCTTCCCCGCTGGTAACATACACTTTTGTTAGCGAATCATTTTTATTGACTTGGATAAAACGATCGCCAAACTCTTTTTCTGCTGTATCCCAATCCTCTGTGCTGCGAAGGACAAATCCGAACTGTTCTGTCGTCGGTCCGACCGCAATATTCGCCGTCGCCTTATTTCCTTCTATTGTTTCAAAATCAATCTGATCATCTTTCACACCCGTGTTCCATACCCAAATATTCCATTCTCCAAAATTTCCGTCTTCGCGAATATACGAAAAACGTACGGTTCTTTCAGCATTTTCGGCAGATGCTTGCTTTTCCGGTATATAAGGAAACCATAAACCAAACACCATGATCACAATCATAAAAATGGGAAAATTTCTTTTTGAAAGCCTTTTCATTTTTTCTCATTCCCCTCCACTTTAAATTGATATTTTAAGCACGTAGAAGGAAACAAATTGCGTTTTCTTCCCGCCGGTACCGCCGCTGATTACTTCTTGATACGCATCATTGCCAATGCGAGCGGTATATTTATTTCATAATTTCATTTTATAATTTAAGCGCTTTCATTACAATCACTTTCTCCATGTATCCGATAACAGAATATTTACCACGATTAGGTATATAGATCATACTTTCTGAAATCAACGGCGATCTTTATAGCAAAACTGAATTTGTTACTTACTATCTTGTTACTTTCGGCGTCGGTTCAATTGGTGACAAAGGAATAGGAAAGGCTGGTGCGATTGCTGCAAAGGGAGCTTCAATAGTAAAAAAAGCCCCCTCACAGGTAAAACTACCTGAAATCAATGACGTTCCCGACCCGGCTTTAGCAGGAGTTCCTATTGGACAAAATATAAGTACTCCACCGTATAATGTTTATAATGATTTATATAGCATGATTATTAAAAATATTAAAGAAAAGTATGGTGGTAAGGGTACGGGTAAAGTTCAAACTGGGGGCAGGGAACTTTCAATTGATGAATATCTAAAGCAACTTGATAAAGCAGAAGAGATGTATGAATCCTTTAGAAAATCCAAAACTGATGTCCAGTCTATTGCTAAGAATACTGGAATGACTGAACAGAGGATACAAAGAATCAAGGAGCATCTATTTATCAAAGAGCACATAAAAGAACATGGAATTGGACGCTTTGAATCAGATTATCAAATTGCACAAGCTTGGGAAAGGCTTCAAAAAGGTACTTATAACAAGAATGATATTGATTTATTGAATCATGAACTTTTTGAATCAAAATTTGAAGGAATATTTAAAACGGATTACAGGACCGCACATGATAAAACAGTTGAATCTGGACGTCCGTGGTATCCACTAGAGGAGGAGTAAAATTGGCTTCGTATGTTTTATTATTAAAGGAATATGAAGATAATGAAACTGTAGTTTACAAATTTGGACCTAATGAAGAGATTATGGGTAAAATTGAGTTAAATAAAATAACCAGGAAGTTTTCAGAGTTAGAAAGTTTACCAGATCGAAATATTCCTACTAAGTTTTATTTTGATCGAGCTGCTCAAAGATTGGCAGTTTGCCTTGTAAGAGAAGGTGGCATATTTCCAGAAAAAACAGCTTTTGAATCATAGTAGCTACAAATAAAACCTTGATGGGTAGGAGCCTTTCAAGGTTTTTTATTAACTTATTTAATAAAAATGGACCATATTTGAATCAATAACTCATGATGGTAGGCAGAAATACTAGCTTGGTTGCAGTGACATTTAAATAAAACGACCACACTTATTACTTAACCTATATTCACCAACGAGAATGACAAAGCTCGTAGTGATAAATGAGGAAATCATTGCATAAAGGCTTTGGAGGAATACACAATTTTGAGAAAGAACACAGTATTAAGGGGAACGACCCGTTGACTGAAATTGGAGAAGTATTTACGTCTGAACTAGAAACATTCATATGAAGTAAATTATTAATAAATAATGGAGGTATAAAATATGATTTCGCCACAGGATTTTTTGGACAAATGGAATAGTGACACCTATGGTTTGGTTAATTATGATGAATCAAATATAAGTTCATTATCCTTAACTAATGAAACCAAAAATTTTTTAATTAAAGCAGGGTTACCTGAGTCTGCTCCACCTTTTCTAACATTCGAATCTTCAACAGACGGTGGGGGGATTAGACTAACTGAAAAAAATAATAGTTTAGAAAAAATGTATGATAGGTTTATATATTTAGGGTATACTGGTAGCGGAAATCCAGTGTGTATTAATGAATCAAATTCTGAGGTCGTATATATTGATTATGATACTGAAAATAATAGTGTATTAATAAATTCTACAATAGCAAAGTTTGCGGAGTCTTTGCTTGTCTATGTAGAATTTATAAAAAAGGTAAAAGCTGTTAATGGAAGAAGAGCCTATCTTGAAAAAAATGCAACTAAAGAA
>JAGKQJ010000094.1:0-9100 GCA_017898095.1 Bacillaceae bacterium Marseille-Q3522
CAGTATAATAAAGGAAAGGGGAGTGGATGACTCCCTTGAGTTGATGACAAAGGAGGAGATTCATATGGCATTAACGTATCATAATATTTTAGTTGCAGTGGACGGCTCCCAGGAAGCGGAATGGGCATTTAAAAAAGCGATCGATATTGCAAAGCGAAATGACGCTGCTTTGATCCTCGCACACGTCATCGATACACGAACCTTTGCCACTGTAGAAGCATATGATCGCACTGTTTCTGAAAAGGCTTACAAATTTTCAGCTGAAATATTGGAAAAATACAAACAAGAGGCTGCTCTCGCAGGTATCAAAGAGGTAAAAACAGAACTGGAATACGGATCTCCACGGGCAAGGATTCCGAAGGATATTGCGAAAAAATATCAAGCTGATTTAATCGTTTGCGGTGCGACCGGGTTAAATGCCGTCGAACGTTTTATTATCGGCAGTGTCTCCGAAAGTATTACCCGCTACGCTCCGTGTGATGTATTGGTTGTCCGCACAGAAAAAAAGCAATAGGCATTCAAAAAACTAACGCCGAAGCTTGACGAAATACGAATTTCCGGGCATGTATCAGGAAAAGATACTCCGGATCCCAAAAAACCCCACCTGTTTCATTAAGGCGGGGTTAAGTTTGCAAAAGTTTTCCCTGGAAAAACGTTCGTAAAAATTCCGGCAATCGCCGGACAAAAACTTATTTTTTTTTGATCTAACATTAACCGGCAGTTTCAACTCATCGGAAAATAGTCTCCAGCTGCTTGCCAATTTTTCCGAGTTATAACATGGTTATTCCGCTGCCAGCAATGCTTTTGCCTTTTCCAAAGCCAGTTTTACTTGCATAAAGCCGGTACCTCCGGCACTGTTACGGCGTTTTACCGCAGTTTCCGGTTCAAGTACTTCGTATATATCTTCCGCAAATAATGGACTTGCTTCTTTAAATTCTTCCAGCGGCAATCCGCTTAAGAAACAGCCTTTTTGCACGCAGGTAAGCACAAGCTTGCCGACAATTTCATGTGCCTCACGAAACGGGAGACCTTTACTTGATAAATAGTCAGCGAGCTCTGTTGCGTTGGAAAAATCATTTTTCGTTGCTTTTTCCATTTCCGCTGTTTTCACCTTCATCGTGCGAATCATCCCGGCAAAAATTTTCAGAGATCCGATTACGGTTTTGACCGTATCAAACATGCCTTCTTTGTCTTCCTGCATGTCTTTGTTATAGGCAAGCGGTAATCCTTTTAAAACGGTTAACAGCCCGATTAAATTGCCGTAGACGCGACCCGTTTTCCCTCTGATCAGCTCCGCCATATCGGGATTTTTTTTCTGCGGCATAATACTGGAACCTGTCGCAAAGCTGTCATCCAGTTCAATAAAGCGAAACTCCTGGCTTGACCATAAAATGAATTCTTCGCTGAGTCTTGATAAATGCATCATTAAAATAGAGCTTGCCGAAAGAAACTCAACAATGAAGTCACGGTCGCTTACTGCATCCATGCTGTTCTCATAAATTTGTGCAAAGCCCAGCAGCTCCGCGGATTTATTGCGGTCAATCGGAAAAGTAGTGCCGGCAAGCGCTCCGGCACCAAGAGGAGAGAGGTTTATCCGCGCTAAATTTTCCGTTAATCTTGCCTTATCTCTTTCCAGCATCCAAAAATAGGCTAATAAATGGTGGGCAAACGAAATAGGCTGGGCACGTTGCAAGTGTGTATAGCCGGGCATAATAGTTTCGACATGTTCCTCTGCCTTTTCAAGCAACACTGACTGCATTTCCTTTATATGATCAATGATCTCTTCGACTTTTCCTCTCAAGTACAAGTGCATATCTGTAGCAACTTGATCATTACGGCTTCTTCCGGTATGTAATTTCCCGCCGACAGGACCAATGAGATCTGTTAATGCACTTTCGATATTTAAATGGATATCTTCCAGCTTTACAGAATAAGCGAGTTCCTTTTTTTTCGCCTTTTCTCTAAGGAGTTTCAGCCCCTTTTGAATCGCTTCGCTATCTTCTGTTGATAATATTCCAGTTTGGGCCAGCATCGTAACATGGGCAAGACTGCCATCAATATCTTCGAGCGCCAATTCCTGATCAAAAGCTATCGAAGCGCCGAATTCGTCTACCCATTGCTCTGCTGATTTTGTAAACCTTCCGCCCCAAAGCTTTTTCACACTGTCACCTTCTTATTTTTCTGTACAATACTTTGCACCTTTGTCGGCAGGCCCCAGAGGTTAATAAAACCGACAGCCGCACTATGGTCAAATTCATCATCCGCCGTATAGGTAGCCAATTTTTCATCATACAGTGAATATGGAGATTTTCTGCCTTCGATTATCGCATGACCTTTAAATAATTTAACTCTGGCAACGCCGGTAACGTATTTTTGGGTTTCTTTCAAAAATGCCGTTAATGCCTGGTTTAATTGTGAGAACCATAAGCCTTCATAAATTAATTCTGTGATTTTTTTCTCGATCACAGGTTTAAAATGGGCAACTTCTTTTACTAACGTTAAGTCTTCCAGCTCTTTATGCGCCTGAATTAAGGTGATTGCGGCCGGACATTCGTACACTTCCCGTGACTTAATGCCGACAAGGCGGTTTTCAACATGGTCAATCCGTCCGACACCATGTTTTCCCGCAAGTTCATTTAATTTCAAAATAAGCTCGGCAACGTTGTATGATTGTCCGTTCAGAGAAACGGGAACACCTTGTTCAAATGCAATTTCGACGATTTCCGGTGTATCCGGGGTATTTTCCAATGAAGCCGTCAAATCATATGCTTCTTCCGGCGGCGCCGCCCAAGGATCTTCTAAAACTCCGCATTCATTGCTGCGGCCCCATAAATTCTGATCGATAGAATAAGGGCTGTCAAGGTTAATCGGAATCGGAATTCCTTTTTGCTTTGCATATTCTATTTCTTCCTCACGTGACCAGCTCCATTCCCGAACCGGAGCCAACACTTTTAATTCAGGATTTAACGCATGGATGGACACTTCAAAGCGTACCTGGTCATTACCTTTTCCGGTGCAGCCGTGGGCTACGGCAACGGCCCCTTCTTTTTCCGCAACCTCCACTAATTTTTTCGAAATTAACGGGCGGGAAAGCGCTGATACAAGCGGGTACTTTCCTTCATAAAGCGCATGCGCCTGTAATGCCATTAACGCATATTCTTGGGCAAATTCTTCTTTCGCATCTATCATATAGGACTGCACTGCTCCTACAGAAAGCGCCTTTGCCTGGACAAAGCTTAAATCCTTCCCTTCTCCGACATCGAGACAGCAAGCCACTACGTCATATCCTTGATCCATTAACCATTTTATTGAAACAGATGTATCTAAGCCGCCTGAATAGGCAAGCACAACCTTTGGATTCGCCATTGAAAAAAATTCCTCCTTGAAATAAAGAATAAATATTCATCAAAATATATTTTTATTCATTTCTTCTTTTTATCACTTTACCAATCTTTTTTTAAAATTTCAATAGATAAGTGAAAAAATTTATGAATTTTTCTCGCGGAAGTGTATTTTTTTTGATAAAAAAATGGTTGCCGGAGAATACTCCGTTTTAATAAACTTCCATCAGTCGTGGTTTTCCGACGTACAGGATGTACTAGTGCCAACGTTGCAACAGGACGCCTGAGACCTTAGTCGGCAGACGTACAGGACGTACTAGTGCCAACGTTGCAACAGGACGCCTGAGACCTTAGTCGGCAACCTTCATGTTTAAGCACGAGTTTCGGGAAGATCTTTGTGCAATTCCCTTATGACATGTGTTAACTCTGGAATTATTAATTTCGTCATTGCAAGTCGGACGGCACCGGACGAGCCGGGCATCGCAAATACAGCTGTATGATGAATGACTCCTGCGGTCGCTCTTGATAACAAAGCAGCAGATCCGATGTCCTCCGTATAACTAAGCATACGAAATAATTCGCCAAAGCCGACGATTACTTTTGTAAATAATTTTTGCACAGTTTCAATTGTGACGTCCCGCTGTGCGATCCCTGTTCCGCCATTTAGCAAAATTACATCCACTTGCGGATCTTTACTTCCTTTTTCGATTTCATATTTGATCAGATTTTTTTCATCTTTCACGATGACATAATCTGCAATTTGATGACCGGCTTCTTGCAAAAGTGTACGAATCAGTTTCCCGCTTTTATCGGTTTCCATTGAGCGTGTGTCACTTACAGTCATTATTTTGCATGATGCTGTTTTCGGTGCTTCCATTTTATGTTCCTGAACACTCATTGATTTTCCTCCTCGCTTTTGCTAAGGAAATAGCGCATCTGATAATATTTTTCGCTAAAATCGGTTACCTTTTTTGTAAGCCGGTAATTGCCACCTGCACCGATCGCCATGCTGAGGAAGGGAACTCCCTTGAATTTTTTTTTGCGGACAAGCAGGATCACAAGCCCTTTTAATAATTGTTTTATTGGCTGCTCCAACGACTGCGTGCCAACTAAATCTTCATTTCCCTGATAGAAAAATACGTTTTCAACATTTTGAACATCAGCCAAAAGCTCCTCCCAAATATGCGCCTGCATTCGCACAGGCAAAGTTGCTCCATGGAATACTTTTAAAGATGCCATCATTTCAAACGGGTTATTGACTTCATACCCATAACACATCGCAATCAGCTGCGAGGCACGAAGGTTTATGACTAATTGTGCTGCCAGGTCGCTTCCTAACAGAAACGTATCTCCGGTACCGGCCAATCCCCCCTGAACAAAGGCATAGAAGCGGTGGCGAACTGTTTGTTTTTCGACGATAAAATGAATTTGGTCAAGCGATAGTTTCCGTATATCTTTGATGGAGATAATATCACGATGAAATACTCTTGCGGCTGTTAGTATCCGTTCCTTCGCATCTGCCTGCACAAAAGATCCTTGAACGAGAGAATGTAAATGAAAAAGGCTGCTATCGATTGCGGTGAAAAATTTCGTTCTTGTGTCTTCTGCAAGCAGGTTGAACATTTCCTCCATGTATTTATCATAAATAGCCTGCAGATCATTTGTTTCATATGTATAAAGTGATTGCTCCCATCGCTTTAATTTGTCAAAAACTTGCAGCTCCCTAGGAGTATAAGTCATTTAAATACCTCCCCCTTTTTGTTATCAGTATAGCATATGTATGAAAACCGGTGCGCCATTACAGAGCGGTTGCACGGTTCAATTTTCTGTTTTAAAATCAGCAGCGGATACATGAATCGTTGTAAGATTAACCTATTAATCACGTATAAAATGTGCATCTTCTATTAGTGAGATTTTTCCGGCGTACAGTCACATGATTTTTTTCCATATTATAACATACGATTTAATTTTTTTGAATAAAAAAAATCTTTCCCCTTGTTTCGAAAAACATGAGAAAAGATCAGATAATGCACACCATTAAAATTCTTATAGCCCTGCTTTTGTAATTACATCGCGGGCAATCATCACTTCTTCATTCGTCGGAATAACGATTACTTTTACCGGAGAATGCGGATAGTTGACAAACGCTTCTTCTCCTTGAACCTGATTTAAGGATGGATCCCAATATACTCCCATAAATTCGAGGCCTTTTAAAATTCTGGATCTTATTGGGGCGCTGTTTTCTCCGATTCCAGCAGTGAAAATGATTGCATCCACACCGCTCATCCGTGCTGCATAGGAACCAATGTATTTGTGAATCCTGCTTGCGAACACTTCTAGGGCAAGTTCGGCACGTTCGTTTCCTTCACCGGCTTTTTCAATAATATCTCTTAAGTCACTGGAAAAACCGGACAAAGCAAGCATTCCGCTCTTTTTATTTAATATAGTCAAAACTTCTTCTGCTGTTTTATTGGTTTTTTCCATGATAAATGGAATTAATGCCGGGTCAATATTTCCTGAACGGGTACCCATTGTTACTCCGGCAAGCGGGGTGAAGCCCATTGATGTATCGATGGATTTGCCGCCTTCTACTGCAGCAATACTGGCGCCATTTCCTAAGTGACAGGAGATTAAACGAAGCTGTTCTAACGGACGTCCCAGCAATTCAGCTGCCCGTTGCGTCACATATTTATGTGAGGTACCATGGAAACCGTATTTACGTATGCCATAATTTTTATAATATTCGATTGGTAAGCTATATAGATACGAACTTTTCGGCATTGTTTGATGAAAAGCTGTGTCAAATACAGCAACTGCAGGAACATTTGGCAACACATGCTTGAAAGCTTTTATTCCTGTAAGGTTTGCCGGGTTATGAAGTGGAGCAAGTTCCGATAATTGATCAATTTTATCCATGACTTCTTCATCAATTAAAACAGAATCCGGGAATTCCTCCCCGCCATGTACCACCCTGTGGCCAATACCATTAATTTCATCGAGAGATTGAATAACACCAATGCTTGTCAATTTATCCAGTAAAAGTTTTACCGCCACTTCATGGTCGGGAATGTCTAATGTTTCCTCGATTTTATTACCATTTACTTTAATGTTAAAAACGGAATCCTTTAACCCAATCCGTTCAATAAGTCCTTTTGTTACAACTTCTTCACTTGGCATGTCAAATAGTTGAAATTTCAAGGAAGAACTTCCTGCGTTTATTGCAATAATTTTCGACATTCTTTTAAACCGCTCCTTTTTCCATCTCTTTTGTTACGTCATTCACTAACTCTCATTTTCTCATTAAAGCACTCTCGAATAAAGATTTCAAGATGTTTTATGTAAAGTTTTCTGATTTAGACACATTTTTTCAATACGTGAAAAATGATGAACGAGTGAACTTGTTTCAATAAGGTCAAAACTCGGGGGTATCATTTATTTTCCTTCACCCATTGATCAATTTTGCGAAAGATTGTTTCAACTTCCCGTTTTTTCGACAAACCTGGTAATTGTGCAAGCAGAACTTGTTTAGGCGGTGTAACCCCGGCTGCTTTTGTTTGTAAAATTAAAATGCTTTTTGCCGCCTGTTTATTTTTAAACAGCGAAAGCGAAAGCCGCAGTATTCCTTGCAAATGTACGTATTTTTGTATATATGCTTGTAACGCAGGAGCTTGCTTACTTTCAAATAAACCATTTGGGATTATCAGAAACAAATAGCCTCCCGGTTTGACATGACGTACGCTCTGTTCAATAAATAAATGGTGTGCATATGAATGACCGTCTTTTGCACATAACTCATAATCTTTTGCCCGTACATCATTTGGATAATAACCAACAGGCAGATCACAGACAACCGCATCCACCTTTTCTACAAACAGCGGTTCTAAACTATCCTGATTAAAAAGCTCCACTGATTTTTCTTGTAAATTTGCATGGACATACGCTAATTTAATTAATAAATCATCAATTTCTACACCAATTGCAGAAATTTGTTTATTAATCTGCTGATTCATAACAGTTGTTAATAAATTCCCTGTGCCCACTGCCGGATCAAGCAGCCTGAATGATGTTTCGGTAACAAATTTGTTTAGTAGAAAACCGATGATCATCCCGATGGAATCAGGAGTCATTTGATGATTTGGCTGAATATTTTCTTGCATACCTTTTAAGATCGCTAATTGAAAAGCCTGGCGAATTTGCTCTTTTGTATACTTATTTAAACGCGTATTTTCATATGTTTTTCGCAATCTTTTTTTTGTTAATTCACTAAGTTCCTCTTGAAGTATCGCCTGATGAAAAATATTTTCCCCGGTTGCAGCAAGCGCATCTAAATATGTACAGGATAGCTCCTCTTGTAAAAGAACAGCCGTATTGTTAAAAATGAAAAATAATTCTTCGACTGGAGTGGTGTTCAAAATGCTTTCCCCCTTTTTCTTTTATTCAGCACTCTTCATTTTAACGGGAAATGAATGGATTCACAAGCTTTTGGGGCTTTCTTCCTTTCGAAATCGTTTTCTTTACATAAATAACAGTATATTTTTCTGAAAATTTAAATTTTATCCTTATTTTGTAGGTTTATAACCCAGTTCTGCGGCTTTTTATCTCTGTTATGCAGAATTTTGTTCCCGATTTGCGGATTAATTGTCTTCATATTAGGTTTTTGTCCTCATTTTTTTGGATTTTTGTCCCCGTTCTCGTGATTTTTGTCCTCATTTTCGTGATTTATGTCCTCATTCTCGTGATTTATGTCCTCTTTTTCCTTTTTTATCGGCCAAACGTTATTTTACTCGATTTATGGGACTGTTTTTTGGATTTTTATCTCTGTTGTGCAGAATTTTGTTCCCGATTTGCGGATTAATTGTCCTCATACCAGGTTTTTGTCCTCATTTTTTTGATTTATGTCCCCGTTCTCATGATTTATGTCCTCATTTTCGTGATTTTTGTCCTCTTTTTCGATATTTATGTCCTCTTTTTCCTTTTTTATCGGCCAAACGTTATTTTACTCGATTTATGGGACTGTTTTTTGGATTTTTATCTCTGTTGTGCAGAATTTTGTTCCCGATTTGCGGATTAATTGTCCTCATACCAGGTTATTGTCCTCATTTTTTTGATTTTTGTCCCCGTTCTCGTGATTTTTGTCCTCATTCTCATGATTTATGTCCTCATTCTCGTGATTTATGTCCTCTTTTTCCTATTTTATCGGCCAAACGTTATTTTACTCGATTTATGGGACTGTTTTTTGGATTTTTATCTCTGTTGTGCAGAATTTTGTTCCCGATTTGCGGATTAATTGTCTTCATACCAAGTTTTTGTCCTCATTTTTTTGATTTTTGTCCCCGTTCTCGTGATTTTTGTCCTCATTTTCGTGATTTATGTCCTCATTCTCGTGATTTATGTCCTCTTTTTCCTTTTTTATCGGCCAAACGTTATTTTACTCGATTTATGGGACTGTTTTTTGGATTTTTATCTCTGTTGTGCAGAATTTTATTCCCGCTTTGCGGATTAATTGTCCTCATACCAGGTTTTTGTCCTCATTTTTTTGATTTATGTCCCCGTTCTCATGATTTATGTCCTCATTTTCGTGATTTTTGTCCTCTTTTTCGATATTTATGTCCTCTTTTTTCTTTTTTATCGGCCAAACGTTATTTTACTCGATTTATGGGACTGTTTTTTGGATTTTTATCTCTGTTGTGCAGAATTTTGTTCCCGATTTGCGGATTAATTGTCCTCATACCAGGTTTTTGTCCTCATTTTTTTGATTT
>JAGKQJ010000094.1:9200-13563 GCA_017898095.1 Bacillaceae bacterium Marseille-Q3522
CCAAACGTTATTTTACTCGATTTATGGGACTGTTTTTTGGATTTTTATCTCTGTTGTGCAGAATTTTGTTCCCGATTTGCGGATTAATTGTCCTCATACCAGGTTTTTGTCCTCATTTTTTTGATTTATGTCCCCGTTCTCATGATTTATGTCCCCGTTCTCGTGATTTA
Organism: Bacillaceae bacterium Marseille-Q3522; assembly: GCA_017898095.1. Lineage (GTDB taxonomy): Bacteria > Bacillota > Bacilli > Bacillales > Cytobacillaceae > JAGKQJ01. Next base: position 9,371 of record JAGKQJ010000094.1, read on the forward strand.
TGTCCTCATTCTCGTGATTTATGTCCTCTTTTTCCTTTTTTATCGGCCAAAACATATTTGGAGTCTGCTATTGAGTGCCCTTTGAACCGAAGAATCGGTTTTCCTTTCTTGCAGTGATTTACTATACGGAATCTTCATTACAGGCAAGGTATGTATACTGTAAAACATACAAAAGGTGCCCAAAAGTTATACTTTTGGAACACCTCCAACTTCGTTCGATCGCCATTCTCTGTTTTATTTTTATTATTTCGCAGCCTTTGCCGCTTCTACGGCAGCTTCGTAATTCGGATGGTTTGTAGCTTCGCTTACATACTCTGTATACGTAACGGTATCATTCGAATCAATGACAAACACGGCACGGGCTAACAGTCGTAATTCCTCGATTGCTACACCATATGCTTTTCCAAAAGAAAGATCGCGGTGATCAGATAACGTCTGCAGATTTTCAATACCGGCTGCTGCACACCAGCGTTTCTGTGCAAAAGGAAGATCACAGCTGATTGTTAACACTTTTACATTATCCAGTTTCGCTGCTTCTTCATTAAAGCGACGTGTTTGAGCGTCACATACTCCTGTATCAATCGATGGAACAACACTAATTAACCGGACATGGCCCTTTGTATCCGCCAATGTTACTTCTGATAAATCATTCGCTAAAACGGTAAACTCCGGAGCCCTTTCCCCCGCTTTTACTTCATTTCCCAAGAGTGTTACCGGGTTGCCTTTAAATGTTATGGAAGCCATTTCTTCTCCTCCTTTGATTCATTCGTACAGTGTAAATCATAACTTTTCCATAATAGGAATGCAATTAATTCGTTTCTCTGAGGTGATTTTCTCGAACCATCTTCCATTGAAAAAATTTGATTTCGTTTACACTGTGCTATTAGATTCCTTTTTTTCATAAAATAAATTTTCGTTTTGCTGACTTCTTTCCAGCCAATTAACTTAAAGTTGTTTGATTAACTGGAGCATCTTTCTTTTCAAATAGTTGTTGAATTTTTTCAACAGCCTGCGGGGCAAGATCAAGCATTTTTTCGTATAAATGTGTACTTTCATCAAGATGAACCATCTTTACACCCTGGGCATTGACAATTAAAAATGCCATTGGAGTTATCGATACCCCGCCACCGCTGCCTCCTCCAAAAGGATGGCCGCTATTGCTATCTTGGCCGCTGATTCCCTGACTGCCGCCGGCATTCCCGCCGCCGCTTTGTTGATCAGATCCTTCTACCATAAATTCACTTCCTCCTGCGGCAAATCCGAATCCTACCTTTGAAACGGTCAAGATCACACTTCCGTCGGGTGTTTCAACCGGGTCACCAATAATCGTGTTGACATCTACCATTGCTTTTAAATTTTCCATTGCTGTTGTCATTAAGCCTTCAATGGGATGAGACATGTTATTTCCTCCAATTCTATATATTGATTTAAATATTTTTTTTCGCGACAAAGGATGGAGATTTGACATTTCCTTTCCAATAAAAAATCATCTTTAATCCTGCGAGAATAGCATGCCCGATTCGAAATTGAATCATGCAAGAAAAGGATGTTTGGGAGACAACTGCTTGGAAATGTGGATAGATCATCACGTTTGGTTTTGTTTCCAGTCTCATGTAATTACTTAGAAAGCCGAGTAAACTTCCTTTTGCCGTCCAGATTGCTCCAGCTAAAATAGCTGTATACGCTGCTTCACCCACTCCGATGTGACTTGTCCATTCCAATTTTTTTATTTTTAATTTGTTTAAAAATTGTCTTATGATCTTATGTAAGTGGATAATATGCTTGAATAATTTTTCAGTTTTTCTCAAATTGTGCCAAAAGTCTTCGGCTGTAAATACTTTTTTCTTTTTTTCTCCTTCTTTTTTACCCATCTCCGTTTTTTGTTTCATAATAAGCGTTGGAGAATCCTGATCCATTGCGAGAACTGGTATAGAAATTTTATAGGAGATTAGCTTAAACCATGCTTGGAAAAAAATCGTTAGCTCATTATTATTATTTCGATGTAAATAATCAATTTTGACGGTGATTTTTGTTAATGCAACCAGCAGGAAACAGAAAAGAAGAAAAAGAATTCCAAACAGCAGCCATTTCAAATTTTTCACAACCTTTCAGCACTTTAGTATCTGCGAAAAGTTGGTAAAAAAAACATCATAAAAAATATTATCGATTGCAATAGCACTTGCGCTGTTATAGTTTTATCTATTTCACAATTAAAAAGCCTTAGCTTGACTGCTAAGGCTTTTCATGTATTACCGTCGTATCCGTAAATAAATCATGCAATCCTTGTTTTTTCGGTAAAAACGCGATAATCAGATAGCTGAAAAGAATCTTTGTTGAAATAAAGCGGCCGATCCATTCACGAAATAAAATTGTGGACCACGTCAATGTTTTTCCTTTAAGATTAACAACTTTAAGGCCAAATACCATCTTACCTAATGTTTGCCCGCATAATTTTGTCATTAAAACAAAATAAGCATAAAATGTGATTGCCGTTAAAATCGAGATTGGCGCAAACATACTGCTTTTATCTAAAGAGAAGTCTAAAAGCCGGAAAACCGGATAAATAATGATTCTATTTATACTTGCAATCACAATTAAATCAAATAAAAATGCCCAAAGTCTCATCCAGAATCCGGCAAAGCGATACGAAGCAGCAGTCATTGTTACAGATGGATCCGCTGTAACACCATTGTTTTGCTTTTCCAACTCCGCCATTGAAACACTTTTGTCAATCTTTTCTTGTACCGCAGATTTATCCTTCCGGCTGTTTACCGTTTGTGCCGTTGGCACTTGTTTTTGATTGTTTTCCGCTTGCACGGCTGATACTTCTTCCTGGCTGTTTTCGTCTTGCACAGCAGATCCTTCTTCTTGGCTACTTTCTCTTGGTGCAGCAGGTACTTCTTTTTGCGTTCCTTCCGCTTGCGCAGCAGATCCTTCTTTTTGCGTGTTTTCCGCTTGTTCAGCAGAAACTTCTTCCTGGCTGTTTGCCACTTGTGTTTCTTCTTCTGGGAAGTCAGCGTTCTGTTTTTCCAGTACTTCTTCTTCCAGGTTGTTTCCGTCTCTTGTTTGAGTCACTTTTACTGATGATTTATCCGCTTCTTGTAGATTGTTTTTCTCCTGGGAGCTTTCTTTTTCATTCATGTTCTTCCCCCCTATTCCGCATACAAATACATCATCCGAGGAGAATTAGGACTGGACAGCATTTTCATTAAGCCTGCCATTTCAATATCTTTACCAAAGACTTTTTGTGCACTTAAAGTTACCAAGGAACCAAAGCCAAGGTTTTCATTGTATTGAATCACTTGAGCACCTTCTAATCCATAATCAGACTGCATTTGTTCTAACGCCGTTTCGAAATAACCAAAATCATCAATTAAATTAAGTTCTTTTGCTTGTCTGCCGTCATAAATCCGTCCATCGGCAATATTCCTTACTTCCTCTTCCGGCATATTTCTACCATCAGCAATCACTTTTACAAACCCTTCATAAGAGCTGTCAATCATCTCTTGTAAAATATTTCTTTCTTCTTCCGTCATTTCTCGAGACGGGCTCATAATGTCTTTATAAGGCCCGCTTTTAATTGTTGTCATTTTCACTCCATATTTTTCTGCAAGACCGGCATAATTAATCCCTTGCATTATGACACCAAGAGAGCCAGTTAACGTTTCCGGACTTGCAAATATTTTATCGGCAGGTGCAGAGATATAATATCCTCCTGAAGCTGCCATTTCCCCCATCGATATGTATACTGGTATCTCTGTTTCTTCTTGAATCTCGACAATTTTATCATGAATTTGCGCACTTTCTACAACACCGCCGCCCGGAGAATTAACGCGAATAATAATTCCTTGTACCGTCTCGTCATTTTTTGCCTGTTCAAGTTCACTCAAAAATAATTGATGGTTGTACCCTGTACTGCCAAAAATGTCTGTTGATTCCCCTGTATCTTGAATAACACCATTCACATCAAGAACAGCAATTCTATAATTTTCATCCCCATCTGCTATAACTTCCTCTAGAAACATCTGATCACTTGTTTCTAAAAATTGGCTCCACAAATTTTCGGCATCTGTTGACAATGCTACAGAAAGTAAATTGAACAAAGCCGAAAAAATAAATACTACCCCTGCAATACCGAGAGCAGCCCATCGTTTTGCACTCATGAAGAATCCTCCTTTTTTTACTTATTTAAT
>JAGKQJ010000095.1 GCA_017898095.1 Bacillaceae bacterium Marseille-Q3522
GTAGAGTATGTAGCAAATATTGAAACGGTTTCACTTCTGTAAATTCTTTATTGTATCATTATATGTTCCATTTTTATTATGATGCGGTTAGATTGTACATAATGGCTAAGACGTTCATTGCAGTAAATTTGTAAGCGTTTTTAACATGTAGCTGTTTTACTTCGAAAAGATTATACAAGTGGACCGAAAAACAACTGGAGGGGATATCATGGTGAATGAAACAGATACACTTGTTATTGGAGCAGGTCCGGGAGGATACGTGGCCGCAATTAGAGCTGCACAATTGGGGCAAAAAGTAACGATTGTTGAAAAAGAAAATCTTGGCGGAGTATGTTTAAATGTTGGCTGTATTCCATCAAAGGCATTAATTACAGCTGGCCATCATTATTTTCAGGCACAACATTTAGATGTATTTGGTATAACTACAGCTCAGGTGGAAGTCGATTTTACTAAAGTCCAGGCTTTCAAAGAAAGCGTAGTAAAAAAATTAACCGGTGGTGTTGGCACACTTTTAAAGGGAAATAAAGTGGAAATTGTCAAAGGAAGCGCTAGTTTTATTGATAAAAATACTGTAAAAATTGTCAATGGGGAAGAAGGGAACACATATTTATTTAAAAATGCAATTATTGCAACCGGTTCCCGCCCTATTGAGATTCCTTCATTCAAGTTTTCCGACAGGGTCATCGACTCTACCGGAGCTTTAAATTTACCGGAAATTCCCAAAAGCCTTATTATCATTGGCGGCGGTGTTGTTGGCGTCGAATTAGGCGGTGCATATGCCAACTTTGGCACAAAGGTTACTATTTTAGAAGGACTTAAGGATATTCTCGGCGGACTTGAGAAACAGCTTACTACGCTCGTGAAACGTAATTTTAAGAAAAAAGCAGTTGATGTTTTTACCGGTGCATTTGCTAAAGCAGTCGAGGAGACAGAGAATGGGGTAAATGTCACGTGTGAAATTGCCGGAGAAGAAAAAACTTTTTCCGCTGATTATGTTCTTGTGACAGTCGGCAGAAAACCTAATACAGACAAGCTGGGACTTACTGAAATCGGTGTTGAACTGACGGAAAAAGGTTTAATCAAAACGGATAAGCAGTGCCGTACGACAATACCTAATATCTATGCTATTGGCGATATTATTGCAGGGCCACAGCTTGCTCATAAAGCGTCCTACGAAGGAAAAGTAGCTGCGGAAGCGATCGCGGGAGAACAAGCGGAAATTGATTACATTTGTTTACCGGCAGTAATCTTCGCGGAACCGGAAATTGCCGTTGTCGGACATACGGAAGCAAGTGCAAAGGAAGCAGGTATTGATGCAAAAACGGCGAAATTTCCATTTGCCGTAAACGGACGGGCAATCGCGCTTAATGAAACGGACGGTTTTGTGAAGCTTGTGACAAGAGCTGACAACGGCATTGTTATTGGTGCACAAATTGCCGGGGCAAGTGCCTCTGATATGATTGCGGAGCTTGCTTTAGCGATTGAAGCAGGATTAACGGCTGAAGATGTCGCATTAACGATTCACGCACATCCGACATTGGGGGAAATGACAATGGAAGCAGCGGAAATTGTCCTTGGAAATCCAATTCATATCGTCAAGTAAATCATACTTGCGAAACAGCTGAAACAAAGCAGGTGTATGAACTTAATCATGCGCCTGCTTTGTTTTTGTCCGTCTCTGTAACTTGACGGGAATCAGGAGAGAGTGGGGAATCGGGAATAAAAACTTGAAACTTTTTCGTGCCTCCCCTACAAAAATCGATTTTTGCTTCATATTGGGATAGACCATACATGTAATGGGTATATTAATGGATGAGTGGTTAAAGAACGAGCTTTTATGTTTCCAAATAGGCGGTCGCAGATAATCTTTTCTAACATAAAATCAGTGAAAATAGTTATTTTGGAAAAATATTTATACAACAGTTTTGTAATTAAAAAAAGCATTAATTAATTTTGTAAAGCGCTTTCAAACCTTGATATTATACTATAATGAAGGTGGCAGAAAAAAAGGAGGTATCATCTAGTGAACAAGAAAAAAATTATCTCAATTTGTTTTGCATTTGCAGCTCTCCTTATTATTCTTATCCTCCCAACTCCAGAGAGCCTGCCGATTGCAGGACAACGGGCGCTTGCAATACTAGCTTTTGCCGTTATTATGTGGGTAACGGAAGCTGTCTCCTATCCGGTAAGCTCAGCAATGATTGTTGGTTTGATAGCGATACTGATTGGGCTTTCTCCGACAATTGATGATCCATCGGCTATATTTGGAAGTAAGAATGCCTTAAAGATGGCACTTGGCGGATTCAGCAGTTCTGCAGTCGGGCTTGTCGGCGGCGCTCTCTTTATTGCAATGGCCATGGAAATAACCGGCCTGCATAAGCGGATTGCACTATATATAATGTCAAAAGTCGGTTCAAAGACAAGTGCATTAGTAATGGGTACAATTTTAGTCAGTATTGTACTTGCCTTCTTTGTGCCGAGTGCAACAGCCCGTGCAGGAGCACTTGTCCCAATCTTAATGGGAATTGTAGCAGCTTTTGGTTTAAAGCATAATAGTAAATTAGCAGCATTATTAATTATTACGGCGGTACAATCTATTTCTATATGGAATATAGGTATCAAAACAGCAGCTGCGCAAAATATGGTAGCACTCGGGTTCATGGAAACAACCCTCGACTACCATATTTCATGGGGTAAATGGTTTATCTATGCAGCTCCCTGGTCTTTACTAATGAGTGCTGTTTTATACTTTGTAATGACCCGCCTTATTAAACCGGAAGTTTCTGAATTAGGCAACGGTAAAGAAGTGATCAATGAAAAGTTGCGTCAATTAGGAAAGATTACCGGTAAAGAAGCAAGACTTATCGTCATTTCTGTGCTTTTATTATTATTTTGGGCAACAGAAGGAATTATCCACCCGTTTGATTCAACTACTGTCACCTTAATAGCAGTAGCAATTATGCTGATTCCGGGAATAGGGGTTTATAGCTGGAAAGAGGTTGAAAAGAAAATCCCTTGGGGAACACTTGTCGTCTTCGCAATTGGTATTTCCCTCGGAACCGTTTTATTAAATACGCAAGGCGCTCAATGGCTGTCTTCTACTACTTTAGAAGCAGTTGGCTTAACAAGCATGCCGTTTGTTTTCATTATCATGGTTTTATCGTTATTCAATATTCTCATCCATTTAGGGTTTGCCAGTGCAACAAGCTTGGCATCTGCATTTATTCCCATTGTAATTGCGCTGGTTGCAGCAATGGAACCAACCACCTTTAATGGACCGGGTCTGGTACTGATTCAACAATTTGTGATTAGTTTTGGCTTTTTACTTCCTGTGAGCGCACCGCAAAATATGCTTGCTTATGGTACCGGGGCCTTTACGTCAAGCGATTTATTAAAGGCAGGATTACCGATTACAATAATTGGATATATATTAATTATTATTTTTAGCTTGACTTATTGGCAATGGGTAGGTTTATTATAAGATGAGGGGTTTGAAACGTTTACAAGATTATTAACTTGTCATTATTGAAATGCCTGGAAATCTTCTTGTAAACGACAACATTTTTCGCAAATATTATAAATATAGGGGTGTAAAAAAGATGAGTGAAAGTAACACAGTTAGTCCCTGGCACGAATTTCACGGTCCAAACCTTGGCTATGTGTTAGAACAGTATGACTTATATTTAGAAGATCCAACTAAAGTTGATGAAGGGCTACGGAGAATGTTTACTTTATGGGGTGAACCAGGTATCGCTGAAACAGGTAAGGAAGATCTGCCTGTCCAGGCGCATGCCTTATCACCTTCATTAGTGCTGCAGAAAATGAAAAAATTTTTAAATGCCTTGCAATATGCTGAAAATATTCGGCATTATGGTCATTTAGAAGCGAATATATATCCGATGGAAAAACAAGAAGCTGTAAAAATGCTATCTTTATCTGAATATGATTTAACAGATCAGGATTTAAAAGAAATACCGGCAGAATTTATTTGTCCGGAAAAAAAGGGTCAGTTATCTGACGGCCTTGCCGCTATCAAATATTTAAAACAAATATACACCGGCTTCATCGGCTTTGAAATCCAACATGCCGAGCCGGAAGAAAAGAAGTGGCTGCAACGTAAAATTGAAAGCGGTTATTTTAACGCAACATTTACAAAGGAACAACAGAAAACATTACTAAAAGAATTATATGAATCAGAAGGATTCGAACAATTTATTCATAAAACTTATGTAGGACAAAAACGATTTTCAGTTGAAGGGCTGGAATCATTGGTTCCCGTTGTCGAAGATATCGTCAACAAATCTGCGGAAAACGGGATGAAAGATGTCATCATTTCCATGGCGCACAGAGGTAGACTGAACATTCTTACCCATGTACTTAAAAAGCCTTATGAAGCAATGTTTTCCGAATTCCAGCACTCAAAATGGCTAGCGAAAGACAAAGAAATATTAACAGCTGCAGGTTGGACAGGCGATGTAAAATATCATTTAGGTTATGTAAAGGTAAGAGATTTTAACGGTAAAAAAGTGAAAGTAACGTTAGCAAATAACCCGTCCCACCTTGAAGTAGCCGGAGCAGTCGTAGAAGGATATGCGAGAGCAGCGCAAGACGTCCGCACGCAAAAAGGCTATTCGAAACAGGATATTTCAAAAGCACTCCCGATATTAATCCATGGCGATGCTGCTTTTTCCGGGCAAGGGGTAGTTGCAGAAACGTTTAATTTTTCCAATACAAAAGCATATAGTACCGGCGGAACGATTCATATTATTGCCAATAACAGAATCGGTTTTACAACAGAAGGTGAAGAGGATAGATCAACAAGATATTCCAGTGATTTAGCTAAAGGCTTTAATGTGCCTATATTCCATGTAAATGCGGATGCGCCGGAAGCATGTCTTGCAGTGGCTAGCTTGGCATTTGCATACCGTCAGGTATTTCATAAAGATGTATTGATCGATTTGATCGGTTACCGCCGGCTCGGACATAACGAGATGGATGAGCCGATGGCGACAAACCCGGTTATGTATCATGCTGTACACAGCCATCCAACGATTACGGAAGTTTATAAAAAGCAGCTTTTAGCTAAGCAATCTTTATCGATCGAAGAAATAAATAACGTAAAAGATACAACGCTCGCTAAAATCGCAGAAGCCTTTGAGCGAATTGACAAAGAAAACGACGAAGTTGGAACTTTAGGAGTAGTTCCGGAGATAGTGAAAAAAGGAATTCAGAAAATCGATACTTCTATTGATAAAGCAACATTAGTAAAAATAAATAATGAGATTCTCTCTTGGCCGGAAAATTTTAATGTCTTCAGCAAGCTGCAAAAAATATTAAAACGGAGACTGGATGCTTTTGAACCAAATGGAAAAATTGATTGGGCGCTGGCGGAAGTACTTGCTTTTGCGACCATTTTAAAAGACGGAACACCTATTCGCCTTACCGGAGAAGATTCAGAACGCGGCACATTCTCACACCGTAACCTGGTATTATCCGATGAAAAAACAGGTGAAAAATATTGTCCGTTACATGCCATCAGTACATCAAATGCATCATTTGATATTTATAACAGTACGTTATCTGAAGGGGCAATCTTAGGCTTTGAATATGGTTATAATGTGTTTGCTCCGGATACGCTTGTACTTTGGGAAGCTCAATTCGGAGACTTTGCCAACAATGCACAGGTTATTTATGATCAATTTATCTCTGCGGGAAGAGCAAAATGGGGACAAAAATCCGGACTTGTTATCCTGCTGCCTCATGGATATGAAGGCCAGGGACCGGAACATTCAAGCGCAAGATTGGAACGCTATTTGCAGCTAGCCGCGGAAAATAACTGGACCGTTGCAAATCTATCTTCTTCAGCACAATATTTTCATATTTTAAGAAGACAGGCAGCAATATTAGGGAAAGACGAGGTAAGACCTCTCGTACTAATGACACCTAAAAGCTTACTGCGAAACCAGACAGCGGCAGCTTCTGTAGAAGAATTCACAAATGGCGGATTCCAGCCGGTTATTGAACAGCCGGGACTTGGAACCGAACCGGAAAAAGTGGAACGGATCGTCTTCTGTACAGGCCGGTTAGCTGTAGAACTGTCCGAAAAAGTCAAAGACACGGATGCATTAAAATGGCTTGATATTATTAGAGTAGAGGAAATATATCCATTCCCGGAAGAGCAAATTGAATCATTAATCAATAAATATAAAAATTTGAAAGAAATTATTTGGACACAAGAGGAACCAAAAAATATGGGTGCATGGAGCTTTATTTCCACGCGTTTGCAGGCAATCGCACCTGAGAAGATAACGGTTTCTTATAACGGGCGTCCGGAAATGTCGAGTCCGTCTGAAGGTGATCCGCGTGTTCATAAAAAAGAACAGCAACGGATTATCGATTTTGCGTTAACGGCTCCGACCGTAAATAAAACAAAAGAAAAAGTAGTCAAGTGAACTCGTTTCAGGCAAGCGCAGGAACTCGGGAAATCAGAGGGGGACTCTAACCCCGCCTGATTAAAAAATACCGCCTACGCTACGCTTAGAGATGGAGACCTTAACCTTACAAGCATGGAAAGATAAATGGTTGGCTTTAGTAATACAGGTCGCTTTGACTAAAAATAACAGCCATTGCGGCCTATACCTATATAAAAAAATGAATAAATAAAGGGATGTGTAAAAAAGATGGCAGAAATATTAGTTCCAGAATTAGCCGAATCTATTACGGAGGGTACGATTGCCCAGTGGTTAAAACACCCTGGAGAAGCTGTAAAAAAAGGGGATTATATTCTTGAACTTGAGACTGACAAAGTGAATGTCGAAATTATCTCTGATTATGAAGGAGTATTAAAAGAGACGTTAAAAGACGAAGGCGATACCGTTAGTGTCGGCGAAGCGATTGCGGTCGTTGAAGAAGGTGCAGCAGCAAGCGCTGTACAAGCTCCGCCTGTAAAAGAAGAAAAAACCGCACCGGAACAAGCACCGGTACCGGAGAAAGTAACTGCGCCGGAAAAAGCACCTGTTCAGCAACCGGCTGCGAAAACAGCTGCAGATATAACAATTGCCTCTCCTGCTGCAAGAAAATTGGCAAGAGAACGGGGAATCGACTTAAACCAAGTTTCTGCCAGTGATCCGTTAGGAAGAGTTCGTAAACAGGATGTCTCAAACTTTACTCCGGAAAAACAAGCGGCTCCTGCACCTGCGGCAACACCGCAAGCCACGGTAAGTGACAAACCGTATGAACGAGTAAAAATGTCCCGCCGCCGCAGAACGATTGCAAACCGGCTTGTAGAAGTACAACATACTGCTGCAATGTTAACTACTTTTAATGAAGTAGATATGACTGCAATAATGAATTTACGAAAGAAAAGAAAAGATGCTTTTGTTAAAGAGCATGATGTGAAACTAGGATTTATGTCCTTTTTTACAAAGGCTGTCGTTGGCGGGCTGAAAAAATTTCCATTATTGAATGCCGAAATTCAAGGGGACGATATGATCGTAAAAAAATACTATGACATTGGTATAGCCGTAGCTGCTTCTGAAGGGTTAGTTGTCCCGGTCGTCCGCGATGCAGACCGCAAAACTTTTGCAGAAATTGAAAAAGAAATTGCCGAACTGGCAGCAAAAGCGAGAAATAATAAATTATCTTTATCAGAATTACAAGGCGGAGGTTTTACAATCACAAATGGCGGCATATTTGGTTCCTTATTATCCACACCGATCATCAATGGACCGCAAGTTGGCATTTTAGGTATGCATGGCATCCAAAAACGCCCTGTTGTTGTCAATGATACAATTGAAATCAGACCGATGATGTATATTGCACTTTCATATGATCACCGTATTGTCGACGGTGCGGAAGCAGTAAGCTTCCTCGTACAGGTGAAAAAAATGCTTGAAGATCCGGAAACATTACTATTGGAAGCATAAAAACTGCTACAATATAGAGGCCGGCTTTCTATCCGTTTTCGATAGAAAGTTGCTCTTCCTTTATTAATAGTGCGTGTTCAAAAAGGGATCGAAGGTGTAGCAAAAGGTAGAGGAGTCTCAATCCTCGTGCTCTTTTTGAACAGCCTTTAAAATTTTTGAATTCAAAAAAATGGAAATGAACGGTGGAACAGGAGGAAAAACATGAATATCCATGAATATCAAGGCAAAGAAATCCTAAGAAAATACGGGGTACCTGTGCCAAATGGAAAAGTTGCTTTTACAGTTGATGAAGCGGTTGAAGCAGCAGAAAGTTTAACTACGGATGTAACGGTAGTAAAAGCGCAAATTCATGCCGGAGGGCGCGGAAAAGCCGGCGGTGTAAAAGTTGCGAAGAATCTGGAAGAAGTACGGCAATATGCAGAACAACTACTGGGAAAAATATTGGTTACGCATCAAACAGGCCCGGAAGGAAAAGAAGTGAAACGGCTTTTTATCGAAGAAGGATGCGACATAAAAAAAGAATATTATTTAGGTTTTGTCCTTGACCGTGCAACTTCCCGTGTTGTGTTAATGGCATCGGAGGAAGGCGGAACGGATATTGAGGAAGTAGCGGCAAAAACACCAGAAAAGATTTTTAAAGAATATATTGACCCGGCAATCGGACTGGCTGCATATCAGGCTAGAAGAATAGCTTTCCAGATTAATATTCCAAAAAAGTTAATAAATAAAGCGGCTAAATTTATGCTTAGCCTTTATAATGCTTTTATCGATAATGATTGTTCGATTGCTGAAATCAATCCTCTTGTTGTAACCGGTGATGGGAATGTAATGGCATTAGATGCAAAATTGAATTTTGATTCAAATGCTTTGTATCGTCATAAAGATATTTTACAATTTCGTGATCTTGATGAAGAAGATCCGAAGGAACTCGAAGCATCCAAACATGATTTAAGTTATATTTCTTTAAACGGGAATATTGGCTGTATGGTAAACGGAGCCGGCCTGGCTATGGCAACAATGGATATTATTAAATATTATGGAGGAGATCCTGCCAACTTCCTTGATGTCGGCGGCGGTGCTACAGCCGAAAAGGTTGCAGCAGCATTTGAAATTATCCTTACAGATAAAAATGTAAAAGGAATTTTTATTAATATTTTCGGCGGAATTATGAAATGTGATGTGATTGCAGAGGGTGTTGTCACAGCCGTAAATGCTCTCGGATTAAATGTCCCGCTTGTTGTCCGGTTGGAAGGTACAAACGTTGATATTGGGAAAAAAATTCTGAGAGAATCCGGTTTAAATATTACTCCGGCAGAATCCATGGCTGACGGTGCAGAAAAAATTGTTGAGCTTGTAAGCAAATAGGCAGGGGGATTTGAAAAATGAGCGTATTTATTAATAAAGATACAAAAGTCATTGTTCAGGGAATTACCGGTTCAACGGCCATATTTCACACAAAACAAATGCTTGAATACGGAACAAAAATTGTTGCCGGCGTAACACCAGGTAAAGGCGGGCAGGAAGTCGAAGGTGTCCCGGTATATGACACAGTCAGTGAAGCAAAAGAAGCAACCGGGGCAAATGCATCCGTTATCTATGTTCCCGCTCCGTTCGCTGCAGATGCGATACTTGAAGCGGTGGATGCAGAGCTTGACCTTGTTATTTGTATTACGGAACATATTCCGGTCTTGGATATGGTCAAGGTGAAACGCTATATGGAAGGGAAAAAGACAAGGTTAATCGGTCCTAACTGTCCCGGTGTCATTGTTCCTGATGAATGTAAAATCGGAATTATGCCTGGATATATCCATACAAAAGGTCATGTAGGCGTCGTTTCTCGCTCCGGAACATTAACTTATGAAGCAGTACACCAGCTATCACAAAATGGCATCGGCCAGACAGCTGCTGTCGGTATCGGCGGCGATCCGGTAAACGGAACGAACTTTATTGATGTATTAAAAGCGTTCCATGAAGACCCGGAAACATATGCAGTAATTATGATCGGGGAAATCGGCGGAACAGCAGAAGAAGAAGCGGCAAAATGGGTAAAAGAAAATATGACAAAACCGGTAGTCGGCTTTATTGGCGGGCGCACAGCCCCTCCGGGAAAAAGGATGGGTCATGCCGGTGCGATTATCTCCGGAGGAAAAGGAACAGCTGACGAAAAAATCCGTATCATGAACAAATTTGGTATTAAAGTAGCGGAAACACCGGCTGTAATGGGAGAAACGCTTATTCAGGTATTACAAGAAAAAGGCATTTATGAAAAATGTAAAACACATTAATGAAAGAACTAATTTAAATAGACTAATTGCAGCTATAAAATATGCTGCAGTTAGTTTTTTTTAATTGTTTAGGAAATGGATCACTTTAAATTTTAAAGAAAGGAATCAACTTCCGGTGTTCAAAAAATAACAATATTATTTGTCGGCTTTGAACAGTCCCTTAGATGTTTTTTCATTTTTTTCATTATCAATAAAGAAATAAATTTGGTATGATGAAAGTGAAATCGATTCACTTTATCAGACAATGGGGCAGGAAAAGCCCCGCAGAAGGAAGATTTACTATCTTGCAGGGAAGAATTTAATATGAAAAAGTATTTATATTCAGGAATCGAACATCGATATTTAAAAATCCAAACGATTATTTTTCTGCTCGTTTTTCTAGTTGTGCTTGCTTCTTTACTGCTGACAAATATGTATATAAGCCAGCATGTTGCAACAAGAACGAATAATGCATTAAAAGAGAAAATAACGGATATTGCCAGAATGACCGCCCAATCCCGGATTGTCATAGAAGGATTGGAGGACAAGAGCAAAGAATCATTGATCCAGACATATGCAAATGAAGCAAAAGATCTTACCAATGTCAGCTTCATTGTCGTTCTCGATATGAATTTGATCAGAAAGTCCCATCCTTGGGAGGATGAGGTCGGTAAATCTTTTATTAACCGCGCTGATGCAGCGAGGGCATTTGACGGAAAAGAACATTACTCAATTGAAAATGGCAGATTGGGAAGGGCACTGCGTGTTTTTACACCGGTATGGAATGATCAGGGGAAACAAATAGGGATTGTTAACGTAGGCGTTTCCGTTGATTCCGTACAAGAACAAGTAAAAAACAGTCAGAATATTATTTTTGTTGCTGCCGCTTTTGGTGCCTTAATCGGATTTTTTGGTGCCATGCTGGTCGGAAGATATATAAAAAAAATAATGTTCGGGTTAGAACCAATTGAAATTGCCACAATGTTAACAGAACGCAGTACAATGCTGCAATCTGTGAAAGAAGGAATCATCGCCGTTAACAATCGTATGGAAATTACACTTGTAAATAAAGAAGCACTCAGGCTAATGGGAAGAGAGGATGAGAATTTGCTTATAGGAACTTCCGCTCTTGATTATATGCCCGTTTTTTCCAAGGTGCTGCGATCAGGGAAAACAGAAATGGACTTTGAACAAGAGCTTTTGGGCAGTACTGTGTTTGTCAATTGTGCTCCCATTGTCGTAAACGGGCAGATTGTCGGCGGAATTGCAACACTGCGGGACAAATCAGAAGTAAAGCAGCTGGCGGAACAGCTTACAGGTGTCAAGCTTTATTCAGAATCTTTAAGGGCACAATCACATGAATTTATGAATAAATTACATGTTATCCTCGGTATGGTCCATCTGAAATATTATAATCAGCTAGATGATTTTATTACGTCAATGGTAAAAAAATATCAATTTGAAGTAGGGTATATCGTGCAAAGAGTGAAGGATCCTGTCATGGCCGGATTTTTATTGGGAAAGATAAGTGAAGCCAGAGAAATGGATATTAATTTCATTTTTAGTGAAGAAAGCTATATTCCTAATACGATTGACGCTGAAACGATTCATGAGCTGGTCACGATATTAGGAAATCTGATTGAAAATGCATTCGAAGCGGTTAGTGATTCTACTGCAAATAAAACTGTAAGCTTATACATGTCCTATTCAGATGAAATTATTACGGCAGAAGTAGAAGATTCAGGGAAAGGAATTGAAGAAAATCAGCTGGAACGTATTTTCACAAAAGGCGTGTCTACAAAAGGAGATAAGCGGGGTTACGGTCTGTTTCTTGTGAGACAATCAATTAATAAGTTGAACGGAACGTTTCATTTAAAAACAAAAGTCGGATCGGGGACGAAATTTACGGTCACGATTCCGTATAAAGAGAAAGGGGAAAATAAATGATTCGCGTGTTAATTGTCGAAGATGATCCAATGGTAGCAGAGTTTAACAAAAAGTATTTAGAGGAAATTGAAGGCTACCAATTAACCGGAATTGTTCCGACCGTTCAGGAGGCGGTAAGTTTACTGGAAAAACAAAAGGTGGATTTAATTTTACTGGATTTATTTTTACCGCATACAAACGGCTTTGACTTGCTGGCACATATTAGAAACAACGCAAAGGATATCGATGTCATTTTAATTACTGCTGCGTGCGATATGAATAATATACATAAGGCCTTGCAAAACGGAGCAGTTGATTATATTATAAAACCTTTTAAATTTGAACGGTTTCGTGATGCATTGGTCAGTTACCGGGAGCGCGCAAGTTTGATGAAGGTTCAAAATAAAGTCAGCCAGGATGAATTAGACCGGCTATTACAGGTAACAAAAAGCCAGGAAGAGTTGCACATTCTGCCCAAGGGGCTGACGACGAATACGTTAAGAGAAATTTGGAATTTTATCCAGGCACAGCATGGCGAAGAATTTTCAACCGAGGAAGTAACAGATGCGATTGGTATTTCCAGGGTTTCAATCAGAAAATACTTATCTTTTCTAGAAGAAATCGGAGGATTAACCTCTTATTCTACTTACGGTTCCATTGGAAGACCTTTGACAAAGTTTAAGTGTTTACACGAAGCAGAGCAATTAATCGAAAGCTATCTCAAAGAAGGAGAGCATTAATATTCTCTCGGCTCGAGGTCTTAAGCCAATCGTACATAAAGTCATAAAGCGGACTTTATGTACGCTCGTCTTAAGCTTGTCGCCGATGACCAAGCGCCCTCCGCTTTTCTTTTTGTCCAGTCCGGGCGCTAAACCGTACGGCTGTTTCACCATTTGGATCGAAGGCAAACTACGCCTTCGGTCCAAATGCCTCCAACATCCTATCGGTTTGACCAAGCGCCCTCCGCTTTTCTTTTTGTCCAGCTCCGGGCGCTATCGGCTCGAGGTCTTAAGCCAATCGTACATAAAGTCAAAAAGCGGACTTTATGTACGCTCGTCTTAAGCTTGTCGCCGATGACCAAGCGCCCTCCGCTTTTCTTTGTCCAGCTCCGGGCGCTAAACCGTACGGCTGTTTCACCATTTGGATCGAAGGCAAACTACGCCTTCGGTCCAAATGCCTCCAACATCCTATCGGTTTGACCAAGCGCCCTCCGCTTTTCTGCTTACATTAATTTAAAAAATGCTTACTTAAATTAAAGAATATATGAAGCAGCGGAAAAATCATTTATTA
>JAGKQJ010000096.1 GCA_017898095.1 Bacillaceae bacterium Marseille-Q3522
TTTATATATTTGTGAATAACTGAGCAATTAATTCTAATATTAGTAAAGAAGAAAAAGTAATTTGATTTTGATAGTCATTGCTGAAGGAGGTACAACTATGAACTTGAAAGAACTTGACGCTTTTTTTAGAAAGGAAGATGAAATTGAAGCCATTCAAAAGTCAACCGGAGAGCTTGTAAATGTTATGGGAACCATATATGATAACATTCATGTTCCAAAAATTCCTGGAGAAACACTATTTAGCATTGGCAATATTTATATTGGAAAACACAGAAGATATTCAGGGGTTCCTGAACATACTCACGATTTTCTTGAGATGAATTATATGTATTCAGGAAATTGTACTCAATATATTGATGGCAGTAAAGTAGAGCTTCACGAAAAGGACTTGCTTATGCTGGATAAAGATGTAGTTCAAAAAATTGAATGGGTTGGAAAAAATGATATATTAATAAATATTTTAATTAAAGATGAAAGTATCTCCACCGATATTATTCCTAATTTAGCTAGCACGAAAAATTTAGTCACCGATTTTATGGTAAATGCTTCCCACGAAAAAAATGATCACACAAACTTTATCCTTTTCTCGCAAAATAATGATACAGTCATTGATCTGTTAATAAAAAACTTAATTTTAGTTTACTTTGGCGAGCATTCCTTTAAAATTAAATCCTTAAATTTGAATCTTTCATTAATCCTTTTAGAGCTGTCTAATATTTATGAGAAAAAGAATCTTGGAAAGTTAAATGGAATTAGCGAAGAAATAGTAGATATACTATCCTACATTGATTCAAATTATAAGGTAATTAGTCTTAAAAGCTTGGCAGACAAATTTGGATACAATAAAGACTACTTGAGTAATAAATTGAAAAAAGAGACTGGGAAAAGTTTTCGTGAATTATTGAACAAAAAAAGATTTTCTATAGCGGAAGAATTGTTGTTAGAATCTGATTGTTCTATTGAAGAAATAGCAGAAACTGTAGGATATATTGAAACATCTTCTTTATTTAAATTATTTAAGAAATTTACTGATAAAACTCCATCTGAATATAGAGAAAAAATGTAAGGTACATCCAAAGCCATGGAAGTACCTTTTTTACATTACTTAATAGGTTTTGAAATGCTTAAAGTTATATGATTTGGACAATTAACTCCTAAACTTATGAAATTGTTAAGCGCTTTAATTGAGAATAAAATAATTTTGTAAGCGATATCAATAAACATTTGATGCGAAAAAATGTTAGTGAAGGAGGGGAAATTATCTAAATAATGACTGTTGAATTTCTAATCAAATATTAACATGGGAGGAAATGGAATGAGAAAAAGTGGATTATTGAAGTTTTCATTATTGTCAATTTCATTGGTTCTCACTTCAGCAGGAGCAATTTCAGCAAGTATTCCGTTAATGCTTGAAAAATTCACCGAAAGATCCGTAGCTTCTGTTGAACTATTGGTTACTGTTCCAGCCGCTGCTGTAGTTATTTTTGTGCTTCTTAGTAGTTTTATCTCTAGTAAAATTGGAGAAAAACAAACAGTAATTTTAGGTTTACTAGTAGCGCTGATATCAGGTGTTATTCCTATTTTTAGCGATAACTATGCTATTGTGTTCGCTTCAAGACTGGGTTTGGGAGCAGGTTTTGGGCTTTTCAATTCTCTTGCAGTTAGTTTAATTGGAAAGTTCTATACTGGGGATGAAAGAGCAAAATTAATTGGATTCCAAAGTGCATTCCAGGGATTAGGGTCAGCAGCAATGACTTTCGTTGCAGGACAGCTTCTTAATTTCGGATGGCAGGCCTCATTCTCTGTCTATCTAATTATTGTACCTATTCTAGTTTTATTCTTTCTATTTGTTCCGAAACCCGATAACGAAAACGGAGATACCGAACAAATTGGTAATAAAGGAAGTTCTAAAACGAATTTTAAAGTTATTGGATTATCCATTTTTCTTTTCTGTATGATTATTGTGTATAACGCAGTTAGTCTTAAGCTTCCCCTTTATGTAACTGAAAATCACATAAGTACAGCATCAATGACTGGAACTGTTTTGAGTTTCATGCAACTAGCGAGTATGTTTACAGGATTTGTTTTTGGAGCGATCTATAAAAAAATTCATAGATTTACTTTACCTGCTTCATTAATCGTTATGGGGATTTCTTACATTTTAATTTTGCTTTTCCACAACATTTTCTTAATTGGATTAGGAGCAATAATCACTGGTATTTCATTTTCTCTTTTTGTTCCTTATCTGTTTAATCAAGTTAATGTCGTTTCTCCTGTTGGATCAGAAACATTCAATACATCCATACTGATTGTAGGTGCTAATGTTGGTGGTACGGTTGCACCATACGGATTAAGCATATTAAGCAAATTAGTTCCGGTTGGAGATATAAATAGTTCTATCTATGCATCTTGTGCGATTATTCTTTGTGTAATAGGTGGAATTGGCACGTTAATAGCAGCTAAAAAGTCTAGTACAAGAAAAAAGGAACTTTTTCATGAAAACATTTAACTTCAAGCTAACTATTTGAAAGATAAAAAGGTAAGCTCTTTATTTGAATGGATATTTATTTGGGATTTTTGAAATTGATTACAAACAGGAATCTCTTTTATTTTGGTGAATACACATGAAAATTTCTTGGTTGGTTTATATAATGCCTGCAATAGGATGGGGTTTAATGCCGATTTTATCCAAAAGAGCTGGAGGAACACCTAAACAACAGCTTTTCGGAACCAGCATAATAGCGTTGATTGTTACTATTTTTCTGGGATTAATTCATCAAGTTAACTACCAATTTTTTGGATTATGTATTGCAATGCTATCCGGATTTTTTTGGGCAATTGGTCAGCTTTTACAGTTTGAAGCTTTAAAAAAATCAAGTGTATCAAAAGTAATGCCTGTTTCCAATGGAAGTCAACTAATATTTACGTCAGTATTTTCTGGCCTTATCCTTAGCGAATGGAAAGATATAGATAAAGCATTAATCTAAATACAGATGCTGCTATTTATGGTATTGGCAGTAATTTGTCTAACTCAGAAAGATCCAATGAACATTGGAGAGACAAGATTGACCTTTTCAACAGTTTTATTAATTCTTTCGTCCTCGCTATTTTTAACTGCCTATGTGACGGTTAGCAGTATTTTTGGAATTTCCGGTTTGAAACTTTTGTTTCCACAAGCATTGGGTATGTTTCTAACTGCATTACTCATTAATACTGTTGATGAGAAGCCTTTTTTGGACAAATATATACCGAGAAACTTTACTACAGGTATTTCTTGGGTGGCTGCCAATATTTCATTGTTGTACGCGTCTTCCAAAATAGGTGTTGGATTGAGTTTTTCAATCTCGCAAATGTGCCTTTTTGTGTCTGTACTGAGTGGTATTATCTTTTTAAGAGAAAGAAAAACGAGAAAAGAAACGACAGGAATTACAGTTGGTATGATTCTTTTTTCATTCGCCATTGTTGTTTTAAGTATTCAAAAATAAAACTGAAATGCTAAAAACAAAAGCTTCATTGCTTTTTTAGAAAATATATTTTTCGAGGAGGATTTTTAATGGAATTTCCGATTAATTTTATCACAGCTTCAAAGACTTTTGCCGAAATAGACAGACAAGTGCCAGTTCCTTACTTAAGAAGAACTTTTCAATTAAACGATATAGTAAAAGACTCTGAATTAACAATTACGGGACTAGGTTTTTATCGGGTGTTCATTAATGGAAAAGAGATTACCAAAGGCCTATTAGCACCGTATGTAAGTAATCCGGATGACATCATTTATTATGATCAATACAATGTTACAGAGTTTTTACAAATAGGGGAAAATGTTTTGGGGGTAATGTTAGGAAACGGGATGCAAAATAGCATCGGTGGTAAAAGCTGGTTCTTTGACAAAGCCAGATGGAGAAGTGCACCAATTACAGCTTTAAGGCTGGACATCGAAACGGAAAATGGAGAAAAGTTAGCTATTGAAAGTGACGAAGAATTTCGTTCTATGTCATCTCCAATTATCTTTGATGATTTCCGCTATGGTGAATATTATGATGCGCGAAAAGAGATACCTGGCTGGAGTGACCCAAGATTTGATGACAGTAATTGGAATTCAGTATTTCCGGTATTGCCACCGAGAGGTGTATGCAAACTTTGTACAGCTGATCCTATCATCAAGGATCATGAATTAAAACCAGTATCTATTATTCCTTATAATGAAGGTTTTTTATATGATTTTGGAATAAACACAGCTGGTTTATATCGGTTAAAGATCTCAGGTGAAGTGGGTCAAGAAATTAATATGACATTTGGTGAATGGTATCATGACGGAGTATTTGATATGCGAAATATTGACTTCACTTTTGAGAATCGCACTGAATATATGAAATGGGTACAACGGGATCGATATATTTGCAAAGGTGAAGGAGAAGAAATATATATACCATCCTTTACTTATCATGGTTTCCGGTACATTTATATCACTGGAATTAGTGAAAAACAGGCTACAAAAGATCTATTAACATACCTTGTCATGCATTCTGAATTAAAAACTGTTGGGAATTTCAGCTCTTCTGACGAAATCAGCAATAAATTACAGGAATGCACAAGAAATTCAGATACATCTAATTTCTATTACTTTCCAACAGATTGTCCCCAACGCGAGAAGAATGGTTGGACAGGGGATTCTGCTTTGTCTGCAGAACAATTATTACTGAATTTTTCTGTAGAGACTAGCCTTGAAGAATGGATGAATAATATTCGCGCTGCACAGAATGACGAAGGTGCTCTCCCAGGCATTGTTCCGACAGCAGGTTGGGGATATGAATGGGGAAATGGTCCTGCATGGGATAGCGTGTTAATTTACATTCCTTTTTTCACATATAAATATCGAGGAAATAAAAAAATCATTGAAGACAATGCAACGGCAATTCTTCGTTATCTTAATCATTTAACTACTAAACAAGATAATCGTGGATTAATTGAGTTCGGCCTTGGCGATTGGTGTCCTGCAGGAAGAGATTTTGATGCCTATAAGTCTCCGCTTGTTCTTACAGATTCATTAATATCTATGGATATCGCAAAGAAAGCTGCTTTTATGTTTTCAGAAATTGGCTGGAAACTACAAGCTGAATTTGCAGAAAGATTAGCTGAACAATTACGAAATGCTATCCGTCATTACTTAATTGATTTCGGTACGATGACTGCCGAAGGAGCGTGTCAAACTTCGCAGGCGATGGCTCTTTATTATGGAGTGTTTGAGGAAGGAGAGAAACAGGCAGCTTTTAAAAGGCTACTAGAAATGATTCATGAAATGGATGACCACCTTGATACTGGTATCTTAGGATTACGTGTACTATTTCATGTATTGTCCGACTTTGGGAAAGCAAATCTGGCATACCATATGATAACGAGAGAGGATTTTCCTTCCTATGGTAACTGGATTGCAAGAGGAGCTACCAGTTTATGGGAAACATTTTATCCTGATGATGAAGTTGCAGCTTCAATGAATCACCATTTCTTTGGGGATATCAGCAGCTGGTTTATTCAAGCTGTAGCAGGAATTCGATTCAATCCTTACGGGACTGATTTGGAAGAAGTTATAATTGCTCCTAACTTTATTGAGAAATTAACTCATGCAGAAGCATACTATGTAGCTCCATCTGGAAAAATTTCTGTTCGTTGGGAACGAGTAGATGAAGGTGTATCTTTGACAGTATCGGTTCCAGAAACCTTGAAGGGAATAATCAGAGCACCTAAACACTGGAAACTGCCAAATGAACTTGGTACTATCCCTTTATCAGCAGGAACTTATCTACTGAAAAAATAATATAACTAATCTCAGAAAAACGAAAGAATGGGTGTAGATGAATCAATTGAGATGTGTCTACCCCATTATTTTGAGTAAAAATGATATCGCTTAACAAAAATACACTTTAGTAAATGAGGTGTAAGAATGATCAATACTTATATCGCAATTGATATCGGTGCTTCAAGTGGACGTATGATGAAGAGCCAAATAACGCATGAAGGAGAAATTACCCTTGAAGAAGTTCATCGATTTAAAAATGGTTTCATTGCTCATAATAATTTAAATTATTGGCAAATTGATTTGTTAATTCAGGAAATATTAGTAGGTTTACAGAAAGTAAAAAAATCAGGTATTGATTCATGTTATGTAGGAATTGACACTTGGGCAGTAGACTATTGCTTGCTGGATTATGCTGGTGAACGATTGTCAGATCCCGTTGCATACCGTGATCAGCGAACAAATCATGCTGTTACAAAATTTGCAGAAATAATATCACTGGAAAATTTATATGAGAAAACAGGAATTCAGATACAGCCATTTAATACCATTTTTCAATTGTTCGTTGAAGACCATCAGAAATTGCAACAGGCAGAGAAACTATTGTTGATTCCTGATTATCTTGGCTATGTCTTTACCGGGAAAATGGTTACCGAAAAAACGAACGCTTCGACGATGCAATTATTAAATGCCGGTACTAAGACTTGGGATTCAGAATTGCTTGCGAAAATTGGGATTCATGAATCATTATTTCCACCATTGGTTGATCCGGGTACGATTCTCGGAAGATTACAAAATGAAAAATTTATAGAATTTGACCTTCCAAACGCTATTTTTATTAATGTAGCCAGTCACGATACCGCCTCAGCCGTATTAGGAACTCCAGGTATTGGTGAAGACTGGGGGTATATAAGCAGTGGAACTTGGTCACTTTTGGGTATTGAGACGAATTTTGTAAATATATCCCAAAAAGCTTTTTTTGAAAATTATACTAATGAGTGGGGAGCTCATAATACCATTCGTTTTCTCAAAAATATTATGGGAATGTGGTTGATTCAGGAAGTAGCAAGGGTGCAAAAATATCGGTACAGCTACGTTGAATTAGCGGAATTAGCGGAACAAACACCAGCCTTCCAGCAATTTATTGATGTAAATGATCCCATTTTTTTAAATCCTGAAAATATGATTGAGTCAATTCAAAGCTACTGTCGCAATACAAATCAAATGGTTCCGAAAACACCAGCTGAATTAGCTCGCTGTATCTTTGATAATTTGGCTTTATGTTATGCATCGGAGTTAGAGAAGCTGGAGGACATCACAGGAACTAGAAATAAAATTTGTAAATTGTACATTGTTGGAGGTGGTTCGAATAATCGTTTTCTGAATCAATTAACTTCAGATATTACTAATATCCCCGTGGAAGCTGGTCCGGGAGAAGCAACTGCAATTGGAAACGTTATTATGCAAATGGTTACTATCGGTGAATTTTCCAATATACAAGAAGCCCGGCAAGCAATTAAAAATTCTTTTGAGTGCCATAGTTATGAACCAAAAGATATTGATCGCAGCATTATTAATAAATACAAACAATTTTTAGAAGGTGTAAAAAAAAATGACAGTCTTAAAACAAAAATATAATGAAGCAAAAGAAAAATATGCGCAAATTGGTGTTGATACCGATGCAGTACTAAAACAATTGGACAATGTGAAAATTTCTATGCATGTTTGGCAAGGTGATGATGTGAAAGGATTTTTAAATGACGATGAGTTATCCGGGGGGATTTCAGTTACTGGAAATTATCCAGGTGCGGCCAGGACACCAGAAGAATTACGGCAAGATCTTGAAAAAGCTTACTCTATGATTCCCGGGAAACATAAATTAAATCTTCATGCTATCTATATGGATACAGATGAAGAAGTTGACTTAAATGAAATCGAACCAAAACATTTCAGAAAATGGGTAACTTGGGCAAAAGAACAAGGACTAGGATTAGATTTTAATCCGACTTTTTTTTCTCATCCAATGTACAGGGATGGTTTTACTCTTGCCCACCCGGACAAAGAAGTACGAGAATTTTGGATTGAACACGGTAAAAGGTCAAGGATAATAGCTGAATATTTTGGAAAAGAACTTGGACAAGTTTGTGTAAATAATTTCTGGGTACCAGACGGATATAAAGATAATCCTATTGATCGATTATCCCCTAGAAAACGTTTGATGGAATCTCTGGATGAAATCTTCTCTGAAGATTTGGACAAAAACTATACCCTAGATGCAGTAGAAAGCAAATTGTTCGGAATCGGTGCAGAAGCTTACACTGTGGGATCCCATGAGTTTTATATGGGATATGGAATAACGCGGAATAAATTGATTTGTTTAGATGCCGGACACTTCCATCCAACAGAAGTCATTTCGAATAAGCTATCCTCTCTTTCACTGTTTAGCAACGGAATATTGCTGCATGTAAGTCGTCCAGTTCGTTGGGATAGTGATCATGTAGTTATTATGGATGATGAATTACAAGAAATTGGACGTGAATTGGTACACAATGACTTATTAAAGAGTACCTATATCGGATTAGATTTCTTTGATGCAACCATTAATCGGGTAGCTGCATGGATTATCGGTACACGTAATACACAAAAGGCTATTTTGAAAGCAATGTTAGAACCCACTGAATATCTAAAAAAAGTGGAACTTAAAAGAGATTACACCTCCCGATTAGCAATAACGGAGGAAATAAAAGATTACCCATCTGCTACTGTTTGGAATTACTACTGTGAGTCAAAAGGAGTCCCGGTGGGCATAGATTGGTTGGAAGAAGTGAAAGAATATGAAAAAACTATTTTAAAGAAGCGGAATGGTATAGAAAATTCGCTTCTTACAGGTTGTCAATTTTCATAATTTGATAAATAAGAATAGGAGAGATTTTGAATTGAAAAAATTAGATATTTTACAAGCTCCATTTGTCAAAGAAATGGTGAAGACTACGTCCAATCTTTATCGTCTTGGTTGGGATGAACGAAACGGAGGAAATATTTCCTATCTATTAACTGAAAGAGAAATCACACCTTTTTTAGATCCAGCGAATATAATACGCGAAATTCCAATGATTTTTGATGCAAGTAAATTAGCAGGCAAGTACTTTATTGTCACTGGTTCCGGCAAATATTTCAAAAATGTGGAGGATGCACCTTCTGAAAATTTAGGAATTGTACGTGTCAGTAAAGACGGGCGCTCATTACAGTTATTATGGGGGTTAGACGGTTTTTCTTTACCAACAAGTGAATTACCAAGTCACTTTATGAGCCACATTGCCCGACTTGAGGAAGATCCAAAGCATCGCATAATTATGCATAATCATGCGACTCATTTATTGGCAATGAGCTTTACACATGAATTGGATGAGAAAGCATTTACCCGTACTTTATGGCAAATGTGTACGGAGTGTTTAGTTGTATTTCCTGATGGAGTTGCAATCATTCCTTGGATGGTACCTGGAACCAATGAGATTGGTGAAGCAACTGCAGCTAAAATGAAAGAATCTAGATTAGTTCTCTGGCCACATCACGGGATTTACGGAGCAGGACGTGACATGGATGAAGTTTTTGGATTAATTGAGACTGCTGAAAAAGCCGCTCAAGTTTATACTAACGTTAAATCCCAGGGCCCGATTCTACAGACAATTTCCGATAAAAATCTTTGGAAATTAGCTGATGCCTTTGGCGTAAAGCCTAAAGCAGGTTATTTAGAAGAAAAAGTGAATGCTTAAACTAAAAATATGGTCAACCTCTATATTTATTATTGAAATTTCCTTCAGTAAGGCTTTTTCCGACATATAGGACACATTAGTGCTGACGATACTACTGATAGCGACACATTTAAACGATATACTCACATGGCTTATCATGGCTATGTTATTTCCTAGTAAGCCTTCTTCCTTCACTAAGAGAAAGTCACGGAGAGCCTGGTTAGAATATCTAAGAGCTGAAGTTGAAGAAAAACTTGTCGCTCGGAGCCCAATTGGAGGTTCTAAGGGCTGAAGCCCAAAGGAACTCCTTATCACGCGAAGCCTGAGTGATTTTACTAAAGGCTAAAGCCTTAAAAGAAACCTTTTCTCACCAATTGGGCTTATAGGGGCAGTATATCCCCTATCAAAAATAATTGTTTTCACCTCCATTTTTGATGCGGGGATATTGCTGTCCAAAATCTACAATAATTTTCATTGTGAAATTAAATACAAGGAGGAACAAAGATGGTTAACCGTATGATTCTAAATGAAACTTCTTATTTTGGTAAAGGAGCTATAGATAATATTGCGCCCGAGTTTCGACAAAGAGGTTTCAAAAAAGCAATAGTTATGACAGATAAAGATTTGATTAAATATAACGTAGCTACAAAAGTAACGGATCTGCTTGATAAGGATGGGATCCATTATGAAATCTATGATGGTATCGTTCCAAATCCTACGATTCAAAATGTAATAGACGGAATTGAAGCAGTTAAAAAAGCTAAGGAAGATTGTATTATTGCAATTGGAGGCGGATCTCCAATTGATACTTCAAAAGCTATCGGGATTATCGTGACGAATCCAGAGTTCTCCGATGTAGTCAGTTTAGAAGGAGTAGCAAATACTAAGAATCCTTGCTTACCTATTTTGGCTGTCCCAACAACTTTCGGAACAGCGGCTGAAGTAACGATCAACTACGTGATTACAGATGAAAATAATCATCGTAAATTTGTATGTGTTGATCCTCATGATATTCCAATAGTCGCTTTTGTGGATAGTAATTTGATGATGGGAATGCCAAAATCTTTAGCTGCAGCTACAGGAATGGATGCAATGACACATGCTATAGAAGGGTATATTACAAAAGGTGCATGGAAGATGACTGATATGCTTCATATCAAAGCAATCGAGATCATAGGACGATCATTACGTAATTCTGTAAATGGAGATTCAGAAGCACGAGAGGAGATGGCGCTTGGCCAGTATATTGCAGGAATGGGCTTCTCTAATGTTGGATTGGGTCTTGTTCATGGTATGGCTCATCCTTTGAGTGCTTGGTACAATATTCCTCATGGAGTTGTTTGTGCAACACTTCTTCCTACTATAATAAAATACAATAAGGAATTTACTGGAGAGAAATACCGTGATATTGCTAAAGCATTAGATATTAAAAATGCAAAGTCTATGAGTTTAGCAGAAGTACGGGATGCTACATGTCAGGCAATTGATCAGTTAAGTAAAGATGTAGGCATTCCCGCAACAATTTCCGAACTAGGCGTAAAAGAAAAAGATCTTCCTCAAATCGCTGAAGATGCATTTCAAGATGTATGCACACCGGGCAATCCTCGTGATACTTCTGTGGAAGAAATAATTAGCTTATATAAGAGTTTATTATAATAATCTTGCTAAATAAAATATCGTAAAGAGTGTGGATCTGAACATACTCTTTACGATATTTTTTATGATGTTAGACAAGTTTATAAAGATCCAATTCACCCTCTCAAATATCTTGACAAGTGGGTTGTATATGAAGCAAAGCAATAGCGCAAAAACAATAAGAAACGGAACTTCTTATCTACGAAGTTCCGTTTCTTATTTTTCTTTATATTCAATAATTGGCTTGATGACATCGGCTATTAATCTTATTTTTTCTGCGGAACAATCTTTAATCATATCAGTGATTTCGTTACGTAAGTAGTCGTTTGACGAACTGCTGGCACCAATTAATATTTCCAGCGGGGAGACTTCAAGGATGGAACTGAGCTTTGAAAGGTTGTCCAAGCTAACTGTTGTTCTACCTCTTTCTATTTTACTGATATAAGCACCCGTAACCCCTAATTTCTCACCCAATTTTTCTTGTGTTAAACCTTTACCCGCTCTTGCCTTTTTTATTCTTTTCCCAATTGTTTTGATATCAAAACTCACATGCATCACCCATAAAAAATATACCAATGAAGTGTAATTAGTTACATACACAAAAGTTCAAATTGAACGTATTGGTTAGTAATGATAAGATTAAAATCGAAATTAACTAATAAGTTTATATGAACTTATAGGTTTAAAATGGCGTTATGATGGGGGAAGATGGATGATTATCATTGCAACGATACATGATGACAGACCGTTTCAAGATCTCTAAAGATACGATTTAATGGGTGTTTCTCACGTAAGACGCTCATGCCCAGTTTTGGGAATATCTCCAGAACGGCTTTTCTCATTTCATAGGCTGTCTTTTTCGCTATATTGTCGGCCAATGTAGTTTTTTCTTCGTCTAATTTATCTGTCTCATCCCAAGCCTTATCGGCAGTTTGAAAAAATTTTTCCTTAAGTATATCTATCTGTTTATACTGCGTCGATAGGTCTTCATTGCAGTTTGTTTCCTTTAAGAGATCGAAAAATCGTCGGGCTATACCGATGGAAACCGATGCGATAGATAGTTCTGCGAAGAACTGAAATGGAAAACGATAGAGTGGATAACCGTAGTCATATTGAACCTCGCCGACAATAAAGGTGTGCTCCTCCGGCACGAATAGATCTTCCACGATAAAAGTATTGCTGGAGGTTGCCTTTAAACCGAAGGAATCCCAGTCATGGAGAATCCGTACTTGATCCGGTGGAAAAGCAAAGGCATAAATCTTCTCGGAACCATCGTTGTTTTTCATACCGCGGACAGTGGCACTGGCGGTAAAGAGTGTGGCATATTGCGAGCCACTCGCATATTTCCAGCGACCGCTTACCCTGTATCCTCCCGGAAGGCGCTCGGCGTACCCGGCTGGAAAACCGGTTCCGGCAATGACCGCTTTTGGATCTGAGAAAAATTTCTTCGCTACTTCAAAAGAAAAAGCGGGAACAAAGAATCCGCCTCCTGCCCCGATTTGTGCAAGCCAGCCGAGATTTCCGTCAAGATACGCTAGTCGTTCATAGATACGGAGAGCTATCGGCAAAGACTCCATAAGACCGCCAAAATCAAATGGAACAAAGAGCTTAAAGATTTTTGCATCATAAAACCATTTCAGAATTTCCTCAGGGATGAGCTCGGATGTTTCCATATCTTCACTTATTGCAGAAAGATCAGGCATTTCCTTTGATATTTTTCCCCAGAGTGCATCAAATGATTTGTCATAAGTGTTTATATTTGCTTTAAACATGTTACTCGTTTCCTCCTCTTCATGTTTATTCTCAAAAAAACAGAAAATCCCGTCCGGATCACGGACGGGAAAAAATCGCGTTGACTCATTTACAACCGCTCCCTCCGCCGGTATGACCCGGATCAGGTCCTCACGGTCTGTAACGCAAAAGGTTACACTCTCAGCCGGCTGTCCCGGCCCCCGTGCGGTGTACTTATTATAATATAACATAGCTAACGGTATTAAGGCATTTATTGCGTGCTTTGAAATTACCACATACAGGTTCGAAGAAAGGAAGGAAATATTTTAATGTTCCTATGTATATTTTGCAATAAGATATTTGTCTGAAAACAGGAAATATTGAGATTGGACAATAAATGACTCAA
>JAGKQJ010000097.1 GCA_017898095.1 Bacillaceae bacterium Marseille-Q3522
ATTTCTAGCAGGAGTATATTAAATTACTGCAATGACGCAACTTATGATAATTTTTTCATGACATTATTTCTTTCATATTCATATTTTTCCGTTTCAAAAAGGAGTGAACACAATGAGCATTACGAAAAAAATCAGCAAAAAAACTGCCACCGGTGCAGAATTAATCGTTGATTGCTTGTTAAAACAAGAAGTACCTTATATTTTTGGCATTCCCGGAGCAAAAATTGATGCCGTGTTTGATGTATTAGCAGATCGCGGTCCGGAATTAATCGTCTGCCGTCACGAACAAAATGCTGCTTTTATGGCAGCAGCAATCGGCAGATTAACAGGGAAACCGGGGGTATGTCTTGTCACATCCGGTCCTGGTGCTTCCAATCTTGCAACCGGGCTTGTAACAGCCAATGTCGAAGGCGACCCGGTTGTTGCAATTGCAGGTGCCGTACCAAGAGCGGACAGCTTAAAGAAAACACACCAATCCATGGATAATGCCGCTCTTTTTCAGCCTATTACAAAGTATAGTGCTGAAGTAGTCGACCCGAACTCTGTTCCGGAAGTAATCACCAACGCTTTTCGCGCTGCGTCATCTGCACAGGCCGGAGCTGCATTTATCAGTTTTCCGCAAGATGTTTTATCAAGCCGCGCTTCCGTAGATGCGTTAGGTCCGCTGCCAACTCCACAGCTCGGGAATGCGCCGCAAGAAGCAATCGATAAAGCAGTAAAGATGATTCAAAACGCGAAGCTTCCAGTTTTGCTTGTGGGAATGCGCGCAAGCCGTCCGCAAGTGGTGAAAGCAGTACGTTCCTTATTGAAAAAGATCGCTTTGCCTGTCGTCGAAACATTCCAGGCTGCCGGATTAATTTCCCGGGAATTAGAAGAGCATTTCTTCGGCCGGATCGGACTTTTCCGTAATCAGCCCGGAGATATTTTACTGGAACACGCGGATGTCGTATTGTCAATTGGTTATGATGCCGTCGAATACGATCCAAAATTTTGGAATCACGAAGGAACGCGAAAAATCATCCATCTTGATGAAATCCAGGCAGATATAGATCATGATTACCAGCCGGAAATTGAACTTGTCGGTGATATTGTTGCAAACCTAGAAGGAATTAAATCACAGCTAACGCATTTAAATATGGCAGAAGAGGGCATTACCCTGTTAGATACTTTACGTCAAAAAATAAGCGAACGCGATGAGCCAGCAATAAAGCCCGATTCCAATCTTATCCATCCGCTCCAGCTGATTCGTGACCTTCGTTCCCTGATTGATGATGATGTAACGGTAACTTGCGATGTCGGTTCCCACTATATTTGGATGGCAAGACATTTCCGCTCCTATGAACCAAACCGTTTATTATTCAGTAACGGGATGCAGACATTGGGAGTTGCATTGCCTTGGGCAATTGCCGCAAGCCTCGTACATCCGGATGAAAAAGTCGTTTCGATTTCCGGAGACGGAGGGTTCCTTTTCTCCTCAATGGAATTGGAAACGGCTGTGCGTCTAAAAGCACCGATTGTTCATATTGTATGGCGTGACGGCACTTATGATATGGTGGCATTTCAACAGCAAATGAAATATAACCGCACTTCCGGTGCGGAATTCGGACCTGTGGACATTGTCCGCTATGCAGAAAGCTTCGGAGCAAAAGGATTACGTGTCAACTCTCCGGAGGAATTGACAGCTGTTCTTCGAGAGGGCTTAAACGCTGAAGGACCGGTTGTAATTGATGTTCCTGTCGACTATAGCGACAACCTCGAACTGGCGAAAAAATTACTGCCGAATCAACTTGTTTAATATTATGGATTTCATTCCCTGGGATTGTCTCATTTCTTGTAATTACATTTTATCATTTACTGTGAGCTTGTTTTAGTACAAGTAAACCCGGATCATATGAAAAGATAAAATAAGAAACAAAATTCGATGGACAAAAATAGATAGAAATGAGGGAAAATAAATGAGTATGCAACTGAAACAACAAACAAAAAAAGACTTGCCGGCCCGTTCATTAAATGAAGTATATCAATTTTCAACAATGACTTCCCTGCTAGATGGAGTATATGAAACAGATATGACCTTTGCCCAATTAAAAAAACATGGCGACTTTGCCATTGGCACGTTTGAGCATCTCGATGGCGAATTGATTGCATTTGACAATCAATTTTACAGACTTCGTTCAGACGGCACCGCAAGTCCCGTAAACCCGGATGACAAGTCACCGTTTTGTTCGTTCACACATTTTCAGTCCGATATCACCTATCAGGTAGATGAAACGTTAACACATTTGGAATTGGAAGAATTGATAAAGAGTTTGTTTAAAAGTGAAAATTTATTTTATGCGATTCGTATAGATGGTACGTTTAAAGAAATGAAAACAAGAACAGTCTCCTATCAGGAAAAACCGGTTCCCATGACAGAAGCGGTAAAGGTTCAACCTGTCTTTTCATTTATGAATATCCCGGGAACGATGGTTGGCTTTTGGACTCCTGCCTATGCACAAGGAATTGCCGTTGCAGGATTTCATCTTCATTTTATTGATGATCACCGTACAGGCGGAGGACATGTATTCGACTATGTCCTAGAGAAAGGCAGCATTCAAATTTGCCAAAAAACGCACTTAAATTTACAGCTCCCGGAAACAAAAGCATTTTTAAATGCGAATTTATCACGGGAAAATTTATTGGATGAATTAGAAAAAACAGAAGGTTCTGCTGACTAACAAAACCTTACCGATCACAGCAATCCGTAGGCAGTTCATTTCGAAAATGTTAAAGCAAAATTTGAAAGTCAAAACGTCTCAGATCCAAAAATACATCAAGTCGCAATTTTCTGCGCCTGATGTATTTTTTTGCATAAAGTGAAACTTCCATCAGTGGGGGTTTTTCGACGTACAGGACGTACTAATGCCGACGTTGCAACAGGACGTTGCGACCTTAGTCGGTAGACGTACAGGACGTACTAATGCCGACGTTGCAACAGGACGTTGCGACCTTAGTCGGCCTTCATCCCCCACTGATGGTTAGCCGCGCGAAGCCCGATTGAATTTTCTAAGGGCTAAAGCCCAAAGAAAATTCTTATCACGCAGAGCCTGATTGATTTTTCTAAGGGCTGAAGCCCTAAGAAAAACCTTATCACGCGGAGCCTGACTGATTTTTCTAAAGGCTGAAGCCCTAAGAAAAACCTTGCCGCGCGGAGCCCGATTGAAGTTTCTAAGGGCTGAAGCCCAAAGAAACTCCTTATCTCACCAATCGGGCTTTTAGGGGCAGTTTATCCCCCGCCTAACTTGATTGGTTTCACCTCCAATTTTGAGGCGGGGGGATTTCTGCCCCTTAATCTGCGATAAAAATTTAAAAATGTTAGAAATCAATCAACTTCATCGCGGGAAAATCGGGTGATAGAAAAGGGATGCAAGTTTAACAATAGATGATTCCAGTTTTTTCGGGAAAACGGCAAGGATACAAGTAGCCGGCCCGGCTGATTGATAAAGGTCGACATCACAGCTAAACTCATTTGTCGTTATCCCGCTTTCCGTAAAGATTTGTTCTATCTCATGGATAATTCCTTTCGATCCTGCCGGTATGACAACGATCTGTTCAAATTGAAAAATATCCTGAAATAAAGATAATGGCAAAACTTCATTTGCTTTTTCTAACACTTCTTTGCCTACGAGAGGGGTGCCAATCACAGCGAGTTTTCTATTTCTTAAAGAAAGCGGTACCTCATGGAAGTCCGCTTCTCTTTTTCCAATTACCGTCACCCCAAGTGCAGATTGCATAAGAAGAAAGTTGCTTTCAGTGCTCCCCGTGATCGGTAATAAATTCCGTCCAAGTTCTTCAAGTCCTCTTTTTACCCCTCCGGTAATTGCCGGCCACGCTTCTTCTCCGCAGAAATTATTAATTACAACAGCTATTGGTTCCGCTCTCGCAGCGATACACTCCATTGCAGCAACGCGAAAGCTATAATAAGATACGACTTCATAAGGTGCTTTGACAAGATCCTGTTCCTTTAAACCGATCCCGCCGCTGTTATCACAGGCTATCACAAATGTCTCTCCATTTATATTCGGTAAAACGGCCGGGTCACGTTTCATTTTGCCGTCTCCTTATGAATATGTCTGGTAAAAAAAGTTGATAAATGCGGTGCCAATAAAAGAGACAGAACAACATTTAATGTGGAACCGACGAACAAAGATGGAAGGACGCCAACATAAAAAGCACTGCTTATAATAAATAGAAATGGCAAGGGCGCGACAATTGTATTTCCGAAAATAAAGAAGAACGCAGCAAGTACTCTTTTCCCTTTTTTATATAATAAGGCACACAGCCAAACAAGGAATGCCATCTCGATTGCGAGCAAAAAATGAAACGGCCCCAGCGGCATCCCGCCAATGAATGCAGATAACAGATGTCCCAAAAAAGCAATCAGTGCGCCTGCACCGCTGCTAAGTAAGATTCCACCCAGCAAAGCAGGTACCATATCCAGGGCAACACTCGAAACAACAGCAGGGATTTTGATCGAAGCCCCGACAACTGAAAGGGCGAGAAATAAGCTGTAAAGACTAATTTTTTTCAGATTCATCGTCCGTACTTCCCTTCCTTTTTCCATTTCGAAAGACCGGCGCACTGCGAACATACTGAATGTCCTTTACATGGAGGCGAAAATTTACCACCCTTGCTGCAGCAAAAAAATAATCAGATAATCTGTTTAAATATTGCAACGGCAGATCATACTCCCTGCCCGTATCCTCTTTCATTAATGCAACAGTTAGCCTTTCCGCTCTTCTTGTAACCGTTCGGGCAATATGCAGCGAAGCAGCACCAGCAATGCCACCCGGTAAAACAAAACACTCTAACTCCGGCGCCTCTAAAGCATAGGCGTCTATTCTGGCTTCCAAACAGGTAATCGCTGCGGCGTTTAATTTAGGCATCCGGTTTTTTGTCACATTAGCAAGATCTCCCCCGCAATCAAACAGTTCATGCTGGATTTTTTCCAGATCATCCAACATGTCTTGAAAAACTTCCTTTGGTAACTGTGCCATTGCCTGTCCGACAAAGCAGTTCGCCTCATCAACAGTTCCGTACGCTTCCACGCGTAAATCATCTTTATAGACTCTCCCGCCAATAATACTCGTTTTTCCTTTATCACCAGTCCGTGTATAAATATTCATGTATGTCACCTCTATCATTTTATTTAAAGATGAAACTTGGAGCCTCCGGCTGATTTTCCGATGTTCCTTCATTGGAAAGCATTCACTGAAAATCAAAAACGGGAGATAATCACATTCCCTTGACAACATTTTGTGGGTTAATACTGGAATTTGTATCTTTTAATATCCGGTTCAATCCATACCAAATAAGATCGACACGTTGACAATAAGAAGCCGTATCTTGAAACACTCTTCCTGAGACATCACGCCACTTTCTATCTTTTGCATCGTTTGGAACAATTCCTTTTGTAATATCCGAGCCGATAAAAATAACGGTCCGTTCTTTTTTCCCCGTTTCCCAAGCAGACAACTTTTCCATAACGAAATGCCATTTCTCCCGGACTTCATCACTGCCGCTTTCCTGCAAAAATTGCTTTATCCACTGCTCAACCCCTTCCAGAACAAAAAAATCTTTTTGTAAATGATGAAAATCAACAGGAAGATCCATTTGCCGATAAGCAGATAGCCAGCAGCAATTTTCTTCCTGTAAGTGAAAAAAAGTTTTTGTCCATGCCGATTTGCCATTATAAGCACCGCCTATTACAAAGTGCATGATTTCTCCTCCTAAGTAATCCTGACTGTGATTTTACATCTTCGACGATATCTTTTATGTTTTAACACGACTAAGAAAAGGCGGGATTTTTCTTCGATGAAGTTGTCTCCGGGAATCTGCCTGATTTTTCAGCGTGCGGAAACGAGTAATTTGTCCGTTTAGAACTTATACGTTCCTGACATAGAAATAGGACGCGCTTTTTTCCCTCCATTAACTAACCGCGAAATAACTCCACAACCATAATGTCATCCATAAAAAAGTTTCTACTCCCTCTAACGATGCTCCCAATAGATCACCGGTAATCCCGCCAAACCACTTTTCGATTTTTCTTGGGGCTGCTAATATAAATAAAAACGCCGCGATTAGTAATAACAACGCCCCAATTACTGCTTCCGGTACAAAATAGAAAATTCCTAAATACACAAGTCCTGCATATAACAGGTATGTCCAAAGTGTTCGCCCGGTAGCCGCATTTTTAAATAATGTACCGAGTCCGGCTTCTTTAGCTGATTTGCCTTTTACCAGCAAATACCCCATTACATTTTTTCCTAAAAAAGGAATAATAAACATTTGCAAATATACAGCGTTTCCACTGTGGGCAAAGATCTCATAAATAAACAGAAAGCGGGCACTTAAAAGGACTATCACAGATATGACACCAAAGGCTCCTGTTCGCGGATCCTTCATAATTTCCAAACGTTTTTGTTTATCCCGATAGGAAAAATAGGCATCACTCGCATCGATCCAGCCGTCAAGATGAATCCCTCCTGACACAATTATCAAAGCCAGCCATATAATAAACGCTATTGCGAGCGGTGAAAGCGGCGTCCAATAATCGAGAAAAAAAGCAAGGAAAGCGTAAAAAAATCCTTGCAACAGACCCAGTAACGGCAACGTTTTCACTGCTTTCTCAAGATACTCTTTGTCCATCGGCACTGTATAGGGGATCGGGATGGATGTGAAAAATTGCACGTTGATAATCAGTCCTTTTATCGTTTTCATCTACATCACCATCTTTTACAAATAAAGTGATAAGCGGTATTCCTGCCCCTCAAAATTTTTCACTTACGAAACAGAGAATTTTTCTTCAGGTAAAGTCATATACAAGGAAAGTTTTACTCCATCCGATTCCAAATCGGGAGTCTTCTTCCAAATATATCTGCAGTTGAAATACCGCCTTAATCTTCCGCTCTTTTCATGGATACCGGAATTCCTGCTTCAAGCAAAAAAACATTATCAGCGGAAAAAACAATGTTTTGATGTAATTTTCCAAGTAGCCTCATGTAGATTTTTACTAGAGCAGAATCATTTGCCAATGGTTCGTATGCAACTTCATTGCTAACGATTAGAAGCATTTGTGCTTTTTGGCGAATATCATTTATCCCATTTAACATTTTTGCCAATAACTCTTTTTGAAAATTTTCATCCAGCCAATCTACTTTGACAAAAAATAGTTCATTATTTAGCCATGTTGTTAAACAGTCCAATAATACAATGTCATGTTGATGAAAATTTCGCGCAAGCATGCCGATCGTTACAGGCTTCTCCCAGGTTGTCCAACGATGCCCGCTTCTGCGTCTTTCCTCTTGGTGACGGGCAATTCTTTGCTTCATTTCGCTATCGCTCGCCTGTCCTGCTGCGATATAATGGAGATTGCCGCCCGTTTTTCTGCTCATTTCCAGTGCCGTCTTTTCTGCAAAACTGCTTTTGCCGCTGCGGACCCCGCCGGTGATAAAAACCAACAATCCATTTTCACCCATTCGCTTATCACCTCTTTTTTGCAACTGCCTTGATATGATATTCTTTTTCATGTATTATCGGGTATAACTTAATATCTTTTAAGATCCCGGGCTTTTGGCATCTTAAATTTTCCTGTTAAATCGGTATAACACAAGAGCTGATCAATTTTAAATACGATCCATCTTTAAAGGCTGCTCTTGCTTCTCCACCGCCTCTTCCAGACATTCATAAACAGCTTTTTCCAGTAAGTTTCGCAGCGGAGGGAAGCTATCGTCCAAGATAAATTGCTTTCCTTTCTGTGTTGCAGCGATAAGGAGGCCATCTTCCTTCATCCCTGCAATAGCTTGATTACGGATACCCATCGTTTCAAGCACCCTTCCCTTTGCTTCTGAGATTGCCATCATTGCCTGGATAAATCCTGTTTCTGACAGTTCTCCGTTTATAAGCGCCCATAAATTGACCGATCCGATTTTTTTCGTTGCCGGCCTGTCACTACTAATACTGGCTGTAACGACAATAAAAAACGATATATCATTTTTTTCATACTGATGAAAAACGACATCTTCCGGATCCCCTGCCGTTATCATTGCAATAGCTTCTGAAAGATCGATTCTGTGTTTTTGTAAAAAGTCTGCTGTTTCTTCACGAATACTGCTAGTTTTGCCGTTCGATGCATAATGATTTACAAAAACACGGTGCCATCCGCTTCCAGAGC
Organism: Bacillaceae bacterium Marseille-Q3522; assembly: GCA_017898095.1. Taxonomy (GTDB): domain Bacteria; phylum Bacillota; class Bacilli; order Bacillales; family Cytobacillaceae; genus JAGKQJ01. The sequence continues at coordinate 8,213 of JAGKQJ010000097.1, forward strand.
CGATGATACTTGCAGACATCGTTCGCAAAGGGAAGGGAGAAGTTAATAATAATGCCTCGCCGGTTATCTGCAAATTAGCTGCTGTGATCGGCATTTCCTCCGTTTGAGCTATTTTCTCCGGCAACAATACGATTTGCGGTGCCGGCACTTTCGGATGGGGGTGATTTTCTACCCTGGTTTGATACACACGATCAATTTGCTCCTGCTTCAACACTTCATTTGGCTTCCCTTCCCTTTTTACTTCCCCGTTCTCCAGTAAAAGCAGCCGGTCACAATAAAGACCTGCAATATTGAGATCATGGAAGATCGACACAACCGTCAAATCGCGTTCTTTTGTCCATTTTTTTATTTGATCAAATAATTCTTTTTGATAAGCTAAATCCAGGTGATTTGTCGGTTCATCCAATAAGAGAATTTCCGGTTCCTGGGCAAGCGCCTGGGCCAGTAATACCCGTTGCCGTTCCCCGCCCGAAAGCAATGGCAGCGGCTGGTCCTGAAAAGAAGCGATCCCTGTCAGCCACATTACTTTTTGCACGATTTCTTCATCTCTATTGCTCCATTCTTTAAAAAATCCTTTTTGATGGGCATATCTTCCGAGAGAAACGGTTTCTTTTACCGTGTAGGAAAAGCTTTGCGAGCTATGCTGGGATAATACGGCGACAACCTTTGCCAGTTCTTTTGCTGAATAGTCCTGTAATGGAAGTCCTTTAATAACTATTTCTCCTTTTTCTAAAGGTAAAATACCGCTGATTATTTTTAACAGCGTTGTTTTGCCGCTGCCATTAGGTCCAATTATACCAAACAGCCCGCCTTTCTTTATATCAAGGGAAACATCTTTTATAACGGGATTCCCGTGGTATCCGCCGTACAAGTGTTGAACTTTCAGCATCTCAGGTTCTCCTTTCGTTATTTTTTCGCTCAAGTAATAAAAATGCAAATACCGGTGCGCCAATTAACGCGGTAATCACACCGATGGGGAGTTCTGTCGGGGCAATGACCGTTCTTGCAACCAAATCTGCAAGAATTAAAAAGCCGCTGCCTGTCAATATCGATAACGGTAACAGGTGCCTGTGATCCGGCCCCCATAGAAGCCTTGTAATATGTGGAATCACGAGCCCGACAAAACCGATTGTTCCTGAAACTGCCACGGCAGCACCGGTTAAAATCGATCCCGCCGTTAAGATCAGCATTTTCCGTTTCTGCACGTTCACTCCTAAATGATGGGCACGCTCTTCCCCAAATGACATGACATTCAATTCATTTACATTGTATAAAAGAATCGCCGTACCAATAACAAAAAAAGGAAGTATAATTTTTATATATTCCCAACCGCGCATCGAAACACTGCCAAGGAGCCAGCCGATTATTTGCCGAAGCTCATCACCTGTCAAGGCAATCATTAACGACATTATTGCCCCTAAAAAAGAACTGAAAATAATCCCTGTTAATATGATTGTTTCCACCTTCATGGAGTGTTCCATTTTCCGTGCAAATAATAACACCAAAAGAATCGTAATAACGGAACAGATAATACTTAAGAAAGGCAATGTAAAATGCCCGATCAAAGGAATGGATATATTAAAAAATATCGATAATACCGCTCCTACAGAAGCACCTGATGAAACTCCCAACGTATATGGATCTGCGAGCGGATTCCTTAACATGCCCTGGAAGGCGGCTCCTGCAATTGCAAGAGACGCCCCCACAAGCCCGGCTAGTAAAACTCTTGGCAAACGAATACTCCAGACAATATTCGTGTACACCGGGTCTGTTTGCCAACCAGATAAACGGAAAATTTTTGCACCTACTATTTGAACAATCTCGGAAACCGGCACACTAACAGATCCGGTAGAGATAGAGACAAGCATACTGATCAGCAAAAAAACTGCAGCAATAAAATAGGCAAACTTCTTATTTGAAAATATCCGGATAAACCGCCTTGGCAATTTCCTCTACTCCTTTAACAAGACGAGGGCCGGAACGGGTAACCTGATCGGAATTAACATCAACGACTTGTTTATTTTTCACGGCATTGACATCCTGCCAGCCGTCACGCCCGGTGACTTGTCCAACTGGATCCTCCGTATAGTATCCGTATGTCGTGAGGACCACATCCGGATTCTGATTAATAATTGCTTCTTGATCGATTTTCGGCCATCCTTCTTCTGTTACGACATTCTCGGCATGAATCATCGTAAGCATCTCATCCATAAATGTATTTTTTCCTGCCGCATAGGCATCAGGAACAGGAGACACTTCGATATATACTTTTTTCTTTTCATTCTCTTTGATGTTGGCTGCTTTTTCTTTAATGGCATTGATATCGTCTTTCATATCCGTTATCAGTTGCGCTGCCGTTTCTGTCTCTCCCGTCACTTTGCCGATCATTTCGATCGAATTGTATACCTCAGCAAAGGTTTTTGCATCATTGACTACGACAACAGCAACGCCGGCATTGCGAAGCTGCTCCATTCCTTCAGCAGAATTATGGGCGCTTGATGCATGTGCCAGCACGACATCAGGAGCAAGCGCAATAATTTTTTCAATATTAAATTCCATCCCGCCTACTTTTTCAATCGATGCTGTCTCTTGCGGATAGTTGTCAAAATCCGTGACGCCGACAACTTTATCTCCTGCACCAAGTGCAAAGACAATTTCTGTATTGCTCGGAATAAGCGAAACAATTTTTTCCGGTTTTTGCTCGATTATAACATCTTCACCGGCAGCATCTTTTATCGTAACGGGAAAAGCAGCGTTTTCCTGGTTCCCTGCATTCTCTGTTTGATTTCCGGCAGAATTTTCATTTGATGTATCCCCGCTGCCGCATCCGGCGAGTAAACCGGCCACTAATAGAAAAGTAAGTAAAAATGAGTAAAGCTTCTTCATAAAAAATTACCTCCAATTTTAGACAAAATAAAAAGCATCTCCACGACGAAAGGAGATGCCAATATGACTAGTTCGATTGTAATAATGATCAACCAGGCAAATGCCATTCACCTCCCTATCCTCGTAGGTTGATTTGGTGCTTTTAGAATCAGGCAGGTCTCCTGGCTAATGGTCATTGCTTGCTGCTCCTTCCCATACTTATCGCACAGTGGCATGCAGTTCGCTCCCATTTACAGTGGCGGGACCGCGTTGGATTTACACCAACTTCCCTATTAAGTCTTGTAAGAAAAGACACCTGGTTCAAACATATTCTATTTTTCGTTCAAATACAGTATAGCACTTTCATGATAGAATAGAAAGACATCATTTAAGAAAGTATCTCCCTTAGTGAAATTTGTAATTCAGGAAAAATTTGCGATTTGAATAGATCTTGTTCCGTAAATACGGCCGGTATATCATATCTATTGTTTTCTGTCAGACAATATTGTTCGAATATTTTCTCATTCGGATAAATCAATAAATATTCTTTCACACCATATTTTTGATAGAGATTCAGCTTTTCAATGCGATCCCTCTGCCAAGTTGAAGGTGATAAAACTTCTGCAATTAGATCAGGTGCACCTTTACATCCTTTATCATCCAATTTACTTTTATTACAGATAATACTAATATCAGGCTGCACTACCTGGTATTCTGCTTCTTCTGCTGCTGCAGATAAGCGGACATCAAACGGTGCAGCGTATACTTCACATGTTTTTCCTTTAAAATATCCATATAATTCTCCTGTCAATCTGGTAACAATTCGTTGATGTTGTCTCGATGGTGCAGCTTGCATGTTTGGAATACCATTGATGATTTCAAAGCGGGGTTCATCCGGCCATGTCAAATAATCGGCATACGTTACTTTTTTGGGATAGGGTTGATTGATACTCATCAGATACCTCCTTTCTACCAATTAGTTTAACACTGGAGATGAAAAAATAAAGCGAAAAAATCAATGATTATTTAAATTGTGTGAATTGGGAAAAAATAAAGATTAATCCTATTGAACGGAATGAATAATCGGAATGGAAAGATGAACGGTCTCAAAATGAATCACCGTTCATTTCATTTATGTCCTCAAACTCTCCATTTATGTCCCCGTTCTTCAATTCTATGTCCTCTTGATCAAGATGTATGTCCTCATTATTCATATTATTGAGCCTTTTTCATAAATCACAAGTGATGATATGCATGATATAAGGCGTAACAATAATAATTTTGAAGGCAAACAAAAATGGAGCCTCACTTCTGAGAACTCCAACTGTAAGCTGCATGAATATAAAGCAATTTCCTTCAGCAACACTGAACAATAAGCGCCGCTGAAGAAAATAGAAATCGCTTTGGTTAGCTAAAGCCACGGTAGTTTTTCGTGTATTTGATAAGGTAAACGGAGAAATTAAAAACCACATGAACAAATATTATGACAAATAGATTTTTTAAAGATAACTGATTTTTCAAGGGACTCCAAGTAGTTCATTTTTTTCTCCAGCCCTTTTATTGATCATAATATTTTTATAAAAGTGTTATCCCTGCATTTACGAAATTCATCTGTCAACAGTTTGCAACATTAAATAAAAATCTGGGGGTGCTTTCTCTCTTTCTATTCGAACCGGGTAAACGGTCTGTTGTACCTCCTCGCAAATACTAAAAAGATGCCATTCATTGATTGCCGGGGCTCCGAAGCAAATCTCCAATGTACCATCAATATATATCCATGATCATACTTCGCAGCGTGCCGATAAATTCATCGTAGTAGTGGCAGCAGGGGCCCTCCAGATATTTCGTTGCCAACAGCTTTTTCAAGTCTTCCGGGGAAAAGAGTTCATTTTTGCTTAATGAGCCATAAAAAAGCTCATAACGATCAGGCGAATTCTTTATACTCATCGGTGTTTTTCCATTGTTGTTTATCCTCCCTTTACTTAATCAAGTATCAATTTATCGTATTAAGTAAAAAGAGTTTTGATATATTCTGCTGTTTTTCTACTGAAAATCATGCTGACCTACAAATAAATTTCTGCATTCATAAATGGAGTGAAGTTTTTGAGGGCAAATGTTAACAATATCATTTCTTCAAGGGGAAGTTGTCTAATGTTTTATTTATTTATTTTATCAAAATTCAGCTTTGAATATACGTTCCTTTGTATTTCTA
>JAGKQJ010000098.1 GCA_017898095.1 Bacillaceae bacterium Marseille-Q3522
AGGATATTGATTTTAAATTCTCCCTTGCTGTGGAAAGATTATCATTTACATAACAGAAAGAAAGGTTGAAAACCGTGGAACAAAATTCATCAAATTTTATTAAAACGAAAATAAAAGAAGATTTAGCAACGGGAAAGTACGACAAGGTAGTCACACGCTTCCCGCCGGAGCCAAACGGTTATCTGCATATTGGACATGCAAAATCAATTGTGATAAATTTCGGACTTGCGGACGAATTTCATGGCAAAACCCATTTGCGTTTTGATGATACAAACCCGCTAAAAGAAGACCAGGAATATGTCGACTCCATTAAAAGAGATGTTGCTTGGCTCGGATACAATTGGGAAGAATTATTTTTTGCTTCTAATTACTTCGACGAAATGTATAACAAAGCCGAATTGTTAATTAAGAAAGGGAAGGCATTTGTAGACGACCTGAGTGCGGAGGAAATTCATGAATACCGCGGCACATTAACAGAACCGGGGAAAGAAAGTCCCTACCGTAATCGTACCATCGAAGAAAATCTTGATTTATTCAGGCGAATGCGGGACGGAGAATTTCCGGACGGGGCAAAAGTATTACGGGCAAAAATTGACATGGCTTCGCCAAATATCAATATGCGCGATCCGGTTATTTATCGTATTTCCCATACAACGCATCACAATACCGGTGATAAATGGTGTATTTATCCAATGTACGCCTATGCGCATCCGCTCGAAGATGCAATTGAAGGCGTGACTCACTCACTTTGTACGATTGAATTCGAAGATCTGCGTCCATTTTACGATTGGGTAATTATAGAATGTGAAACGGAAAACAAACCGGAACAAACAGAATTTGGCCGTTTAAATGTCACCAATACGGTGATGAGTAAAAGAAAGCTAAAGAAGCTGGTCGATGAGCATTTTGTCGATGGCTGGGATGACCCTCGTATGCCAACTATTTCCGGACTGCGCAGAAAAGGCTATACTCCGGAAGCGATCCGTACTTTCGTAAAAGAAACCGGTGTTTCCAAAGGTTCTGGAACAGTCGATGCGGCAATGCTGGAACATTTTGTCCGTGAAGATTTAAAACTGAGTGCTCCACGGACGATGGCGATTTTGAACCCGCTCAAAGTCGTGATTACGAACTATCCGGAAGATAAAGTGGAAATGCTTGAAGCGGAAAATAATCCGGAGAACCCGGAAATGGGAACGAGACAAATACCATTTTCCCGAGAAATCTATATTGAACAAGAAGATTTCATGGAAAATCCGCCGAAAAAATATTTTCGCCTTTTTCCGGGAAATGAAGTCCGCTTAAAAAATGCTTATTTTATTAAATGTGAAGAATTTGTAAAAGATGAAAATGGTAAGGTTGTCGAACTGCATTGTACGTACGATCCGGAAACAAAAAGTGGCACCGGCTTTACCGGACGGAAAGTAAAGGGAACCCTCCATTGGGTGGAAGCAAACCATGCTGTCCCGGCGGAATTCCGCCTTTATGAACCGCTTATTCTTGAAGAAGAACAACCGGAAGATGGAGAGGAACAAGAAACAACAACTTTCCTTGACCATGTCAACCCAAATTCATTGCAAATATTACATGGCTTTATCGAGGAAAATATGAAAAACGTAAAAGCACAAGATAAATTTCAATTTTTCCGCCACGGCTACTTTAATGTCGATTCAAAAGTTTCAACTCCCGGGAAGCCAGTTTTCAACCGGATCGTCTCATTAAAGAGTTCGTTTAAGTTGTAATGAACGTTCCATCACACTTTACGATAAAGTGAAACTTCCATCAGTGGGGGTTTTTCGACGTACAGGACGTACTAGTGCCGACGAAGACATGAGGCCGTGGCGATCTTAGTCGGCCTTCATCCCACTGATGGTTAGTCACGCATAGCCTGATTGATTTTTCTAAGGGCTGAAGCCCTAAGAAAAACCTTATCGCGCAGAGCCCGATTGATTTTTCTAAGGGCTGAAGCCCTAAGAAAAACCTTATCGCGCAGAGCCCGATTGATTTTTCTAAGGGCTGAAGCCCTAAGAAAAACCTTATCACGCGGAGCCAGACTGATTTTTCTAAGAGCTAAAGCCCTAAGAAAAACCTTGCCGCGCGGAGCCCGATTGAAGTTTCTAAGGGCTGAAGCCCAAAGAAACTCCTTATCTCACCAATCGGGCTTTTAGGGGCAGTTTTTCCCCGCCTAAAACAATTGTTTACACCTCCATTTTTGAGGCGGGGGTAATACTGCCACTTAATCTGCGATAAAAACCCGCTTGAAGCTAATTTGTTTCAAGCGGGTTTTTTTATCTTACCATGCTCCAAAGGGGAAAAACTTCACCTCTAAGTAAAGCATAAGTGTGATTATTTAATCAGATGGGACATTGTCCCCTACTGAATTCCCAAGTTCCTGAGCTTACTGAGAAGCGTTCACTGAAAACAGCCGGTTCAAGATTGAAAACCATTTCAATTCAAACCAGGTATTTTTCTTTAAAAACCGGACTTCATTCACTCAAACGTCAAATATATTTCCGTCTAAATCAGTGTCAATAAGGCGTCTTATCAGACTTTGTATGCCATAATCTGAAAGGTTCTAACCGATTATCCATTTTTATTTGTGTAAATGGCTTTGTCCGTTGTTCAATAGCTAATGAAACCTCATCATAAATAAAGTCATCTGCAAAATCCACATTGGCAGCGTCTTTCCTGCTGGCTGCAAAATAAACATCATCCAGTTTTGCCCAGTAAATCGCACCAAAACACATCGGGCAAGGTTCACAGCTAGTATATAAAGTACATCCGCTCAGATCAAAGGTTTGCAATACGTTACAAGCTTCACGAATCGCACTTACCTCTGCATGAGCGGTTGGATCACAGATAACGGTTACTTTATTTACACCCTCTGCAATGATTTTTCCATCTTTGACAATCACTGCTCCAAATGGCCCTCCTCCTGAAAGTTTCACATTCTCAGCTGCTATTTTCAAAGCATGATTTAAAAAAACCCGATGCTGGTCATTATTCAAGTGAATTTCCTCCTCATCTCGACTCACAATAATCGGTTTCATAATCGTAACGATTGCAAACAAAATTTGCAATCGTTATGGTATGTATCTTTACGTGAATATTCATTCTTCTGACAAAACTTTTTTTGCCCCATTTTCGCTCGTATCTTTTATACTAGAGTCATCGATGAGAAAAAGGAGTTTGAAAATGATTGTTTTATTTCTTATTGGAGGGATGCTCGTGGGGATGAGCGTACCTGTTCAAACGTCAATAAATGCGAAACTGGCGCGTAACGTAGGATCGCCATTTATTGCCTCGCTTATTTCCATGTTTGTCGGCTTGCTCGCTTTGGTCATCCTTTCATTGGCGATTGACCACCGGATCACTTTCAATGCGAATCTATTTCTTACGAATCCTTGGTGGATCTGGGTAGGAGGCGGTGTACTCGGCGCTATTTTTCTCATGAGCAACATACTGCTTTTGCCGCGGCTCGGGGCAGCTCTAACTGTCGTCATTACTTTGTGCGGCCAAATGATTATGGCAATTTGCATTGACGAGTTCGGCTGGTTCGGCGTACCGGTTCATGAATTAAATGTGCCGAGAATAATCGGAGTTATTTGTATGCTCGTAGGTGTTATATTAATGAGAAAATTTTGATTGGAGAACAGAGAGATGGACAAAAAAGGTTTTATGTATATGAGTCTATTTTTATTATGGGGGGTGGCAGCAGGCATGGTCTCTCCCGTACAAACATCGATTAACGCAAGATTGCGGGTCGCAGTCGGATCACCCTTTATCGCTTCGACAATTTCCTTTTTTATCGCAACAATTGTCATTGTCCTGCTTACACTATGCATTGAACGGAAACTAACTTTTGATCCTAAATTTATTCCAAGTTCACCGTGGTGGCTTTGGATTGGCGGATTCCTTGGCGTTATTTTTGTAACAGCAAATATCCTGCTTTTGCCGATTATTGGTTCCGCTTTAACCGTAGTTGCCATCGTGTCGGGACAAATGTTGATTGCCTTGGTGATTGACCATTTTGGCTGGTTTGGTGTAACACAACATAAACTGAACATTCCGCGGCTTGCAGGTCTCGTTCTGTTAATCACGGGAGTATTGCTGATCCAACATTTTTAATAGAATCTTTAGATTCTATTCGTAAAAAACAGTGCTTTTTGTCTCTTATAAAAAAATACATGAGACAGGTGTCTAAAAATACTTACTTTAGAAAAAATTATATAAATCTTTTCTTCACAAAATGTTTTGCTTCTTTTATTTTATGTATGCGTAAATTGTGAATGTGTTTATATTGAAAAAAGGTAAAAGGACTGCTGCAATAGTGGATTTCTCTGCTTTTGCCCGTCCCTTATCCGAATTGCTCATCTTGTCTGCTTTTTGATTTTCTCAAGAGGAATCCCAGTCACTTTCGCAATCAGATCATAAGGCATCCCGGTTCTTAATAAAGAGACAGCTACTTCTAATTTTCCTTCCTCAATACCTTCCTGTCTTCCTTCTTCTTTCCCTTTTCTCTCCGCGGAGCCTAGTGCGGAAACGTAATCACTTAACAGTTTTGCCCAGCTTTCATATTGTTCTTTTGCCTGTGGATCATGCTTGAGGATTTCCATCTTTTCTTCCGCTTCTTTGATTAACGGATCCATTCTCGTCACCTCTTTCATCGTTTCTGTTGGTGTATTTTCGTCTAAAAATAATAACCAGCGGTCTAAAGGATTTTCTAAGTTAGGGTGTGCATCACGAAATTTTTCCATTTCGATAAAGTGGATTTCCTGATTTTTTGTTAAAATATGGTTGGAGATTGCATCTTTTAGATAAAATACATGATGGTAGTAAGGCTCTTTTAATATTGTGAAGTTTATGATGTTAATCGTAATCGTCTTCGTTAATTGTTTATCGCAGATTAAGGGGCAGTAATACCCCCTCCTCAAAAATAGAGGTGAAACCAATCATTTTAGGCGGGGGATAAACTGCCCCTAAAAGCCCGATTGGTTCAACTAACCATCAGTGGGGGATGAAGGAAAACCCCCACTGATGGAAGTTTCACTTTATAGTCTCCTCCCGCTTTGAAACCTTCTGTGTACAGTTTGGACCAGTAAAACAACGTTCTTTTAATCATATTATACTCATCTTTCAACTGCACTTCAATATTTACCTTTTCTCCTGAGGACAGCTCCGCTTTAATATCTAATTTACCCATTTTATCCTTTATATAACTTCGTTCGAGCGTTTCTCCTAGGATCGTCAGTTCTGATATCTCCTCCTTGATAATTGTGGACAACAATCCTATCAGCAAATGGCGGTCTTTCTTTTCTCCAAAAATTTTTTTAAAAGCAAAGTCGTTTAACGGTTTTAAATCTAACATTCGCTTTCTCCTTTCTTATTAAAAATACTGTGGAACTATATAATCTCTATTAATGAATTTGCATTTTGGGATTAAATGTATGCCAGGAGAGGAAAGTAGCAGACGGAAGAAGAGATGTGCATCGTCTTGTGAAAATATGAACATATTATTAATTAGAAAATCCAAACTCAAACAAACAGAAAATAGAGGTATTAGCTTTTTTCAACCAACAAGAATATCTGGAAAAAAGGTTCGAGAATTTAGGAGAAAAAAAGTGAGTAAAAGAGGACGAAAGAGACTTCTTCTTATCTAGATAGGAACTAGAGTCAGTAACTCCCTACTAGTATAAATGATTTTGCTGCAATTTATCAAGACGAACATGGTATTTTTTAGAGTTTATTGAACAACACCATTCCAATTTATTTGCATGCTTGGCGCTACATTTATTTTTTTGGATGATTGTTAAAAATGTTTTGTGAACGATTTGCTTTAGTTCATTATATTAGATATCAGTTCGATGTCCCCACTATGATTTTTTGAGCAAAACGATATAATTTTTGTGTTTTCTGAAAACACTACGACATATTTTTCAAAAAAGCACAGGGCTTATGCCCTATGCTTTTGAGATCATTTGAATAACTCAGTGCTTTCCTTCATTCTTGATATCAACGCTTTTTCTAAAATAAAGCCATCATTTGTCGAAAACGAATTATTATAAAACCATAATCAGCAATACTCCCAGTTAGCTATAAAGTTTATCTACCATTTCATCCTTAAAGCCAAAGAAATAGGTTAATAGATATCCGGCAGCATAAGAAATAATTAGCCCTACGATATACGCCAAGTATTTACCTCCATATACTAATGGAATAAGCGTAACACCAGAAGGCCCAACGGAAATGGCTCCGACATTTTGAATCGTCAGCCAAGCTCCTCCAAATCCGGCACCGAGACAAGCCGTAAAAAATGGCCTTCCAAGCGGCAAAGACACGCCATAAATCAGCGGTTCACCAATCCCTAAAATTCCTGCAGGAAGAGCATTTCCCACTGTCTTTTTTAATCTTTTATCTTTTGTTTTCACATAAATCGCGATCGCCGCACCTACCTGCCCGGCTCCCGCCATACCAAGAACCGGGAATAACGGAGTATAGCCTAAAGAATTAATTAAATCCAAGTGTACGGGAGTTAGCCCCTGATGCAGTCCTAGTGTTACAAGCGGCAAGAAGGTCGCTGCCAATACAAAACCTCCAAGTAGCCCTCCTATTTTTAACATTACATCTACCAAAAACCATGTGATTCCGCTCATAATCCATCCGGCTATTGGCTGAATGATAACAAGCGTAATAAAAGAACCAAATAAAATCGTTATCAAAGGGGTAACCAACATATCAAGACTATCCGGAATAAATTTACGAAAATAATTTTCTATTTTTGCAAAAACATATGCAGCTAATATAACTCCTAATAAACCACCTAAACCTGTTTTTAATGTAAAATCTATCCCAAACAAGTTTAAAGCTCCAATTTGATCGAGAACAGGTGAGTAAATGATTAATCCCGCAATACCGCCAAGTACTGCTGTACCGCGGAATTCTCTTGCAGCATTAATCCCGGTAAATATTCCAAGAGCTCCAAACAATAGAGAGCCGATATTCCGTAATAATATATACCAAGGTGATTCCAATACGGCAGGATTAATGACTGCTACTTCCGGATTAGCCAAATTAAAAATTAAATTTGCAATTCCTAAAATTAAACCAGATGCCACAAATCCTGGTATTAACGGGACGAAAATATTCCCAATATGACGTAATACTTTGTGAACCCTTGTCTTTTGTTTCGCTTTATACACAGCTTTTGTATCTCCGGCTAAATCAAGTGAACGATCACCGCTAATTTCTCCCCCAGTTAAGCCGGTTAATTTAGAAAATTCATCAGCAACTTTTTTAACTTTTCCAGGTCCAAGAATGATTTGGATCGTCTCGTCATCTACAACTCCTAAAACACCTTCTATTTTCTTTATTTGATCAAGTTCTATGTTTGATCGATCCTTAATATTTACTCGTAAGCGGGTCATACAATTAGCAAAACTTTTAATATTATCTTTACCTTGTAAAAGATCCAATAGCACCTTCGCTAATTCAGCATTATTCATCCTTATTACACCTCTTAGGAGTCTATTTTTTCTGACCTAATTGCCTTTCGTACAAAACCATTGGCGTCTGCTAAACTTTTTATTGCTTCTTCATAAGAACATTTATTTTCAATCATGACAATTGCTGCTTTCGATCTTTTGTTTGCTTTTTTAAAATAATACTCTGCTTTTTCGTAAGGTACTCCCGTTGATAACATAATAATGCGCTTGGATCGTTCTATTAATTTTTCATTTGTTGGTTGTAAATCTACCATGAGATTTCCGTATACCTTGCCAATTCCGATCATTGAACCTGTCGAAATCATATTTAATACTAATTTTTGAGCAGTTCCGGCTTTCAGCCTAGTAGAACCTGTTAAAATTTCTGGTCCAACTGGAACTTCAATAGCAACTTTCGCGTACTTACTAATGTCTGCACTCTTATTGCAACTAATTGCCACCGTAGATGCCCCGATTTGTTGCGCATAAGATAATCCTCCGAGAACATATGGTGTCCTTCCGCTGGCAGCAACACCTATAACAGTATCTGTGGTTCCAAGTTTAATAGCTTTTAAATCTGCTGCAGCCAGTTTTTCATTGTCTTCAGCACCCTCAACTGCTTTTATGATTGCCCCGTTTCCCCCGGCTATTATTCCTTGTACCATTTCCGGCTCCGTACCAAAGGTAGGGGGACATTCTACTGCATCCAATACACCCATACGCCCACTTGTCCCGGCACCAATATAGATTAGTCTTCCGTTATTATTAAATGAATTTACAATCAGATCGATTGCTTTTTCAATTTGGCCAAGCTGTGTTTCTACGGCCGTCGGTACTAACTTATCCTCTTGGTTTATTACTTTTAAAATATCCATTATCGACATTTCATCTAAATGCTTTGTTGCCTCATTTTGCTGCTCTGTCGTAAGTCTCTCGAACAAATAAAACACCTCCTAATTTTCAATCATTGTGGATAATTTGGTGTGTACGTTTCAAATGTAAAAGTGTATCCGCATAGTTATGATGTGCACATGCAGTATAAAGAATATCGATGACGTTTAAAGTTGCAATTCTTGATGTCATTGCTGCGCTGCGAAAGGCATTTTCTTTGGCTGCAACAAAAATTGTAATATCTGCGAGTTTACTTAAAGGTGTATCAGCATACTTTGTAATAGCAATGACCTTACTGCACCTAGATTGTGCTATTTTTACACAATCTATGATTTGCTGTGTTATTCCGGAATAAGAAATGGCTACAATAACGTCATTACTTGTTAAATTAACAGCAGAAACTTTCTGCATATGATAATCGCTATAGGCAGTACATATCTTACCGATTCTCGTGAATTTTTGCATCGCATCACTAGCAATCAGATAACTCGATCCAATCCCATAAAAATCAATTTTCTTCGCCTGTAAAAGATACTGTACTGCATCCTGAATGTCATTTTCGTTCATTAATTGCATACTATCATTTATTGATTGAATGTTATTATTTGATGTTACCGCTATAATATCCTTGATAGAGTCATCAGGATGAAGTGTCTCTTTTGCCCGATTGTGGAGATTTATCACTGTGAGATCTCCTGCCAGTTTTAATTTGAAGTCTTTAAACCCTTCATACCCCAATGATTTGCAGTATCTGACAATAGCGGCAACACTGGAAAAACTTCTCTGTGCTAATTCCTTTACTGTCATCGAAACAACTTTTTCAGGATGTTTAAGGGTAAATTCCGCCACTGCTCTTTCGGCAGCTTTTACAGACTCCAGCGATTCTCTGACCTTATATAAAACTCCATTCATTTCTCCACTTCCTAATTGCAATTAGAGTATTTTAAGCGCTTACATTTTATATTATACAACCATTAAAATAAAAAATCGGCATTTGCGTAAAAATTGAAATAAAATTTCATTATTTGAAATATCACTGCCCTGCTATTAAAAGAAATTAGGGAATTATCGGATGGAGTCTATTTCCATCCGATAATGTAATTGAAACGATCAGTAATAGGTGTGTTATTTCGCGTTTAGATTATCAGTTCTTAACAGAAGATTAGCTTTCACAGACAATATTTAGTGTATTTTTCCGCATCCGCTTTTTTGCAATTAACCTTTAATCTTGTTCCGGCTGCTTCGAATTCCGTATGCAAAACCTGGCTATGTTCATTAAAATAGGAAACAACCACCCCGTCTGTAAATGGGATTAGCAGATCGCATTGAATATAATCTGTAAAAATATATTTGCTGATCTGTTCTGTTAGGTCGTCTATCCCGCTTCTTTTTTTCGCAGACAGTAAAACAGAAGGTTCGTTAATCAGCGGTTTATCACCTTTAATCAAATCAGCCTTATTATAAGCATATACAATTGGAATGTCGTGAACTCCAATTTCTTCTAATACTTTGTTTGTAAGGTTTTTCTGTTCTTCATGTAAAGGATTAGATGCATCGATAACATGAACAAGTAAATCAGCTTCTGCGACCTCTTCCAGTGTGGAACGAAAAGCTTTTATTAAGTGATGAGGCAGTTTGTGAATAAATCCGACGGTATCCGTTAATAAAAAGGTTCTGTTATTAGCAAGCTTTATTTTTCTGACGGATGTTCCCAAAGTAGCAAATAACATATTTTTTTCAAAAACTTGTTTATTAGTATCATTGCTGTACTTTTCCAGCATTGCATTCATAATCGTGGATTTACCGGCATTTGTATAGCCGACAAGTGAAACAACCGGTATATCATTTGCCCCCCGCTGCTTTCTTTGTGTTTTTCGCTGTGTTGCCAGTTGTTCCAGTTCTTTTGAAAGTTTCGTGATCCTCTCTTCGATCTTTCTGCGATCTAATTCCAGCTTTGTTTCACCTGCACCCCTGTTCTTTAAACCGGCGCCTCCCCCTTGGCGGCCAAGATCATCGCGCATTCCAATTAAACGTGGCAGCATATATTTCAATCGCGCCACTTCAACTTGGAGCTGCGATTCTCTCGTCTTTGCCCGATTGGAAAATATCGCTAAGATGAGCATCGTCCGATCCATTACTTCACAATCCAATTCTTTTTCTAAATTTCGAATTTGCGATGGAGATACTTCATCTTCAAAAATGACGAGATCTGCTGCAGTTTCTTTTACCAAAGCACGCAACTCTGTGATTTTTCCTTCTCCAAAATAGTAACTGTTGTTTATTCGATGCAGCTTTTGTGTTATTTCCGCTACAACATCTATATTACAAGCGGCAGCTAAATTTCCAAGTTCCCTCATCGAATTTAAAAAATCTTCCTGATTGTGCTTTACATCCACACCTGCGATTACAGCTTTACTATTCATACATCTTCCTCCGTTCTTATAATCTACATTCGTTTCAAGTCGCTTCCATTTCCTCATCAAAATGAAAGCTCTTCGAATGCTTAGGGTAGAATGGAAAATGAAAGCTGACTCCTGAAACGAAAAAACACAGGCCCGCTGCCTGTGCTTGAGTAAACTTGCTGCTTTGGAATGCATTGAACATGCTTTCTATCCTTATTTGACCATAAGTAGAAAAGCAGGAAAAAGCAGTTCTGTCCTTATTTAAAATGAAAAATTTCCCGATAAAGTGAAACTTCCATCAGTGGGGGTTTTTCGACGTACAGGACGTACTAGTGCCGACGAAGACATGAGGCCGTGGCGATCTTAGTCGGCCTTCATCCTCCACTGATGGTTAGTCACGCATAGCCTGATTGATTTTTCTAAGGGCTGAAGCCCTAAGAAAAACCTCATTTCACCAATCGGGCTTTTAGGGGCAGTTTATCCCCCGCCAAACATGATGATTGGTTTCACCTCCATTTTGGAGGCGGGGGGTATTACTGCCCCTTAATCTGCGATAAAACAGAAAAAGAGAGGACAGACTTGTCTTCCCCCTCTTTACTAATAAATATTGATTTCCTAAAAAAGGCAGACTTATCCCGTTTACTCTGCACAGCAGGCAGAGCCTTGACCCTATTCAATTACTGGTTCAAAGTCTGGAAACGAAGTCTGATTGATTGCACTAGGAAACCCTCCGTTCTTCATAAATTAACATCATTGTAACACCAATGTGAAGTTTTGGCAATAATGAACACGTACCGTGTGTAGAAAAATTCTTTAAAATCCGCTATCTATAATTGTATATACAAATATAGATATCTCAAAAACTTGTATTACGAAGCAGTTGCCGCAATTGGTTTTTTTACGATCATAAAGTAACAAATTGCTGCACAGCCTGCGATAATACCTCCACTAATAAAATCAGCTATTAAAACCTATCCTATTCCCTTAAAAAACAGTTAATTTTTCACCTGACTTTTTTCCATCACTACTTTTGCCTGCTGTACGATATTTTCCACTGTAAAGCCAAAATATTTCATCAATTCATTGCCAGGTGCGGACGCCCCAAATGAATCTATGCCGATAATTTTCCCCTGATCTCCGGCATATCTTTCCCAGCCGAAGGCAGAACCCATTTCACATACTAAACGTCGCGGGTTATTTTTCGGTAAGACAGTTTCCTTATAGCTTTCCGGTTGTTTTTCATACAACTCCCAGCTTGGTATACTGACAACGGAAGCATCGTAACCCTGTTCCTTTAAGACTTCTCGTGCTTCTATTAATAAGGAAACTTCAGAGCCGGTTCCAATTAAAATAATATCAGCCTGTTGATTTTCCGATTCCGCAAGTACATAAGCTCCTTTTCTCACACCCTCGTCCGCTTTTTGCCGGGTTTGCGGAAGAATCGGCAAACTTTGCCGGCTTAACACAAGCATGACCGGATTTCCTTTTTGCGTAAAAGCAAAGCGGTATGCTGCAACAATTTCATTCGCATCAGCCGGCCGGATCACGATTAACCCCGGCATCACGCGAAATGATGCAAGCTGTTCAATTGGTTCATGAGTCGGTCCATCCTCGCCGACAGCTATCGAGTCATGCGTCATCACATACGTAACCGGAACACCCATTAATGCGGCAGTGCGAATGCTTGAGCGCAAATAATCAGAAAATACAAAGAATGTACCGCCGAAAGGCTGAACACCGCCATGCAGGGCCATCCCGTTTAAAATCCCGCCCATGGCAAATTCACGGACGCCAAACCAGATATTTTTTCCACCGTAATGATTTGCTTTGAAATCAGCAGCGCTTTTTAACCTCGTTTTATTAGAGGATGATAAATCAGCAGATCCGCCGATCAACGTTGGTAAATGCTCGGCAATTTGATTTAGTGCTTTTCCGGAAGCATCTCTGGTGGATATTGCCTGGCAATTTTCCGGATAAAATCCCAATGCCTCGTCCCAATTTTCCGGCAAGCGGTTATCAAGAATTAATTTTAATTCTTTTGCTAAGTCAAGATATTCAAGACTGTACTTGTAAAATTGTTGTTCCCATGCTTTTTCGACAGCTGCACCTTTTTTACGATAAGTGTCTTTCAGCTCGTCTACCGCTTCAGGCAAAATAAACGGCGGCAGCTCCCAATGATAGTTTTTCTTCGTTAAAGCTGCTTCCTCTGCGCCAAGCGGTGCGCCGTGCGCCGCTGATGTTCCTGCTTTATGCGGACTACCGTAACCGATAACCGTTTTTACTTCAATTAGCGTCGGTTTGCTTTTTTCTGATTTTGCTAACGTAATCGCTGCATCGATCGCTTCAAGATTATTTCCGTCTTCTACAGTTAACGTTTGCCACCCTAAAGCGCGGAACCTCGCTCCAACATCCTCAGAAAAAGCCTGGTCCAAATTGCCGTCAAGTGAAATTTTATTAGAATCATATAATAA
>JAGKQJ010000099.1 GCA_017898095.1 Bacillaceae bacterium Marseille-Q3522
AGTTATGAGTGATATTATTCATTCCCTCCCACAACGTAACCACTAATCTTTTCCCTTTTCCGAAATCTTAAAAAATGTTGGAGCTCGTGTTTTTGACATGCTAAACTGATAAAAAAGTGCAAAGGAATGGAACTAATGAAATTTATTGCAGAAGATATGAATCTATATTTACAAGCGAAGGAATATGTAGATACGGCAATTTTGCCGCTTTTGCCTGTAGAACTTGAAGAAAAAAATGCAGTCCAATCAGCACAAATGAATGAGTACACCGCACTCATCACAAGCATGTTAGAAAAGCAATTTAAAGGAAGATTGCTGCTGCTCCCTGGATTTAGCTATTTGCCGGCTGAGGCGATTGAATCACAAGTTGAACGATTACAAAAATGGGAGCGTATTTTAACAGAAAACAGGTTCACATATATTTTTCATATAACTGCGGACCATAATTGGAGAAAAATGGACCGGAAATTAAAAGGAACACTTATCTGGCTTCCATTTTTGCCGATAACGAGTTTGAAAACGGAAGAGAAACATAAATTATTAGATCAATATATGCAGGTATTTATGCAAGAATGGCAACGATAACTGCTCTCCTTATTGAGGAAATAATAAGATAACTCCTTACGAAGTGAATCCTTGTCCGATGAAGGCGCTTTAGCGCTTTTCTTATTATTCGTCTTTTTTCTGTCAATGATTATATTGATTTTAGCAGAAGATTAAGATATCATGATAATGAATTAGTATTGTATTCATAGGGGATATCTTTATAACAGGGGGGGAATTTATGAGTAAACAACGAGTTTCCAGACGCCAATTCCTGAATTATACGTTAACAGGGGTAGGGGGATTTATGGCTGCGGGAATGCTGACGCCTATGCTTGGTTTTGCAATTGACCCGGTTTTACGGCACAGCGGTGAAAGCGATTTAATAGCGACAAAGCTGAAAATTGCTGACCTTACTAATGAACCGGTAAGGGTTGATTTTTCATTTGCGCAAAAAGATGCCTGGTACGAATCGGAGGTTTCCAATACAGCCTGGGTTTACAAGGATGAAAATGGGGAAATAGTTGCCTTATCACCGGTCTGTAAACATCTTGGCTGTGTAGTGGACTGGAATACGGATAAGAAAAACCCAAACCGTTTTTACTGTCCTTGTCACGGTGGGCTTTATGAAAAAGACGGAATAAACGTACAAGGAACACCGCCGGTGGCACCGCTTGATGTATACCAGACTTCAGAAAAAGATGGATTTTTATACTTAGGGAAAGCAGAGCCAAGATAGGGGGGGTATAGATGTTAAATAAAATTTATGATTGGGTTGACGAACGGTTAGACATTACTCCTTTATGGCGCGACATTGCTGACCATGAAGTACCTGAGCATGTGAATCCGGCTCATCATTTTTCTGCGTTCGTTTATTGCTTTGGCGGATTAACATTTTTTATTACGGTGATTCAAATATTGTCAGGGATGTTTTTAGTCATGTACTATGTTCCAGATATAGAAAATGCCTGGAAATCGGTCTATTATTTACAAAATGAGGTTGCTTACGGGCAAATTGTTCGCGGTATGCACCATTGGGGGGCAAGCTTGGTAATTGTAATGATGTTTTTACATACGCTGCGGGTATTTTTTCAAGGAGCATACAAAAAACCGAGGGAATTAAACTGGATCGTCGGTGTACTCATTTTCTTCATCATGCTCGGCCTCGGGTTGACGGGCTATCTTCTTCCGTGGGATATGAAAGCGTTATTTGCCACGAAGGTTACATTGCAAATAGTCGAATCAGTGCCTTTGATCGGCGAGTATTTAAAAATATTGATGGCAGGGCATTCTGAAATTGTCGGTGCGCAAACTATTTCCCGATTTTTTGCTATCCATGTGTTTTTCCTCCCTGCTGCGTTATTGGGCTTAATTGCAGCACACTTTCTTATGATCCGCAAACAGGGCATATCGGGTCCATTATAAAGTGGGCAATCAGCTTTGAAAGCGTTAATATATGGTTTTGAACACGGTTTTCGCAAACGGAAACAATTGAAATATAATCTATTTCTATTTCATATGAATGAAGATCCCGGCTGTGCATTGCTTGGAACGGGGCTTACTATTTACATTTTGAATGAAAACGAATAAACATGGGCAAAAGGGAAATTGTTTTTTTGAAAAGGGTAAATTTGCAACAAAGGAGGGGTATTTCTCTATGCATCGAGGAAAAGGGATGAAATTTGTTGGCGATTCACGTATTTCTGCGGAGCGAAAAGCAAATATTCCAAAAGATTATTCGGAATACCCGGGAAAAACGGAAGCTTTTTGGCCTAATTTTCTCTTAAAGGAATGGCTGGTGGGAGCAGTATTTTTGATTGGTTTTCTCTGTTTAACGGCCGCACATGAACCTCCTCTTGAGAAAATCGCTGATCCCAGTGACACGGCTTATATTCCCATGCCGGACTGGTATTTCTACTTTCTGTACCAGTTAATTAAGTATACGTACGCATCGGGTCCGTATAATGCAATTGGTACGCTGGTCATTCCGGGACTGGCATTTGGTGCACTGATGCTGGCGCCATTTATCGACAGGGGACCGGAAAGGAGTCCGTTCAAGCGTCCTTTTGCTACCGGCTTTATGTTACTTGGCCTGGCGGCAGTCACGTATTTAACATGGGAAGCTGTCGATATGCATGACTGGGAAAAAGCAGCAAATCAAGGGAAGATTGTTGCTGATGTTGAGATTGACACCGAAGCGGAAGGTTACAAAATATTAGAAGCAAATACATGTCTAAGCTGCCATGGTGATCAATTACAGGGAAGCGCAGGGCCGTCGCTGTTAAATACTGAATTAACGGCAGAAGAAATTGCCGATATTGCAGTGAACGGCTCCGGCAGTATGCCAGCCGGTATTTTTAAAGGCACAGATGAAGAATTAAACACACTTGCCGAGTATATTACCAGTCTAAAAAGTGAATAGCAGAAATCAGAGCTGACACAATTTTTGTCAGCTTTTCTTTTTGGTACACCTGCATTGTGCAGTAAAGAATGTTGTTGCAAGTGGAATCAAATGGGGCTGCTTAATGGTCTCAGCTGCAATTTACTTTGAACCGGCTGCTTGATATTTTTTATTTGAAAATAATTTTTGTGTGAAAAGCAGCGCTCATCTTTTCGTTCGAATTTCGAGGAGAAATTGTATATAATAGAGGATTGAAAATAGAAATGAGATGAGGAAAAGAGAATGAGGCTGCTGTATCCTTTTTTGGCAAACCGTTACGTATTAAGCTTGCTTTTAGCCGTGAATATTATCGGCACTGTATATGGTTATTATTGGTATATGTGGCAACTCCAAGAAACCCCGCCGGTTTTTTTGCTGTTTGTTCCTGATAGTCCAACTGCCAGTTTGTTTTTTGTGTTTGTATTGGTTGCATTTTTATGGAAAAGAAATTGGCCATTAATAGAGGCATTGGCGATTGTTACATTGTTTAAATATGGCATTTGGGCGGTGGTTATGAACTTTTTGGTTTTAATAGAAACAGGTTCCTTGCAATGGCAGGGCTGGATGTTGATATTCTCCCACGGTGCAATGGCTTTGCAGGGCTTGCTCTACTCCCCGTTTTACCGGATAAAGGTTTGGCATATTATCGTTACCGCTATTTGGACATTACATAATGATGTCATTGATTATGTCTTTTTCATGATGCCGCGTTATAGTGTTTTGCAATCCTATATGCCGCAAATAGGCTACTTCACTTTCTGGCTGAGTCTTAGCGCCATTTTCCTTGCCTATTATCTTTGTGTGAGAAAAAAGGCGGTTCACTACACGATTTAATTTTTGGTCTATCCTTGTCCGGCCCTTCATACATTTTAATAGAGTAGAGGGGGGACAAGGATGGCGCGAAAAATCATGTATGTAATCTTGATCTTTATACTGCTTATACCAACTGCAGGATATGGAGAACAAAAGTCTCCTGTTGATGAACTTGAATTATTATCTGATGAAGCTTTGCAGTTAACAAAATCACAACGATATCAGGATGCTGGAAAAATTTTGGACTATTTTTCAAAGCAATTTTCGACCACTGCCAAGAATGGACACGTTTTATCAACGGATGAAGCAAGAGCCGTGACGGTTGCACATCAAGAAGCGGCAGATGCAATGGTTAGTACCGCGATGCCACATGAAGATAGAATGAATAGTGTGACGAAACTCCGTTTAGTGATGGATGCTATTACCTCTTCACATCAGCCGATGTGGACCGACATGGAGGAACCAATTATGTCAGTTTTTGCTGAAGTGAAGGCAGCCGTGCATGACGGTGACACACAAATGTTTCATGTACATTTAAATAGTTTTTTGTCTTTATATCATGTTATTTATCCAAGCGTGACCATTGACATTCCTGCAAAACAACTTCAGCAAATAGAGGCAAGAATCCGTTATCTTGACCACTATCGTCCAAAAATTATAAGCAATGCAGAAGGAATGCAGGAGCTTGAAGCGCTCGAAACAGATTTACAATCCATGTTTGACCAGGTGACAGAGGATGAAGCAGATCCGTCCCTCTGGTGGGTGATTATTTCAACCGGCGGAATTATCATTTCCACCCTATCATATGTAGGATGGCGGAAATATAAAGGCGAGCGGCAAAAACAAAAAAAGCGTTCCTGAACAGATGCTGGAAGCCCGGAGGTCAGAGGTCAGATTACAGTGAACTCGTTTCAGAAGCTCAAAACTTGGAAAATCACAGAAGGGATTCTAACCATACATGTTTAAATTACTATCTATGCTAAGAGCCAGGGTAAAGGTAACAGTTGTATGACTGGAGTGAAAATCGAAAAAATTGACATGGTTCATTCCTTTGCTTACAATTTATATGAAAGAAAATCGTGCCAACCAAGATAGGAGGAGTAAGATGGAATTTCTCATTTATATGGCGATTCTCATATTGATTCCATTGTGGGCTCAAATGCGTGTCCAAGGTGCATATGCAAAATATTCAAAAGTTCCTTCTTCTTCACAAATTCCTGGTGCATTAGTGGCGAGAAAAATTCTCGATCAAAACGGACTCTATGATGTTAGAGTAGAAGAGGTGCGGGGAAGACTATCCGATCACTATGATCCGCGCTCAAAAACTGTCCGTCTTTCATCCGGGAATTATCACGGCCATTCAGTTGCCGCAGCCGCAATTGCAGCTCATGAAGTCGGGCATGCCATCCAGGATCAGCAAAATTATGCTTTCTTGCGCATCCGCCATTCACTTGTACCGGTTGCCAGCCTTGGTTCTAATTTATCATGGATACTCATTATGGTTGGATTGTTTGCGCAAATGACAAATTTAATCGGTCTCGGCATTTTGTTTATGGCAGCAGCGGTGCTATTCCAGCTTGTTACGTTACCGGTTGAATTTAACGCATCCAATCGGGCAATGGATCAAGTCGTATCTTTGGGTATTATTCAGAATAATGAAGAAAGAGAAACGAAAAAGGTCTTAAACGCAGCCGCGTTAACATATGTAGCAGCAGCTTTAGTAGCTGTCATGGAATTAATCCGCTTCGTTTTAATTTATATGGGGATGCAGCAAGAAGACTAATTCCCTAATAAACATTATCAAAAGCTGACTTTTTGATCGATAAGAAGTCGGCTTTTTTATATTTTGTAAATTATTTCCTTGAAAAACCTGATGATAAAAAGAAAATCTGGGTCAACATCGAAAGAGTCGTTATCGCAGATTAAGGGGCAGTAAAAAAAGCGCAAAGTCCAATTGCAATGTTGGAACTTGCTTATTCTATGCGTCGAAAAACTCCCACAGAAGGGAAGTTTCACATTATAATAAAAGAAGGATGGAGGTATCAATGTGGTAAAACATAAATTATTTGCCGTCATCATTATCGGATCACAAAATATTATGATGAAAATCGTTGATCTTTTTGACAAACAAGAAATTGAAAAAGTAAAAGCAGAGGTCAAAATAGGAACGGCAATCTATAATACGAAAATGATTGATTTTCATACGGTGCAACATGCCTGTGAAGTGATCGCCGGATATAACCGGATGATGCGGGGTTACGGTGTAAAAGACTACCGTGTTGTTGCGGTCAGTTCCATCAAGGAAGCGAAAAATGCCGACTACGTAAAAGAGCAAATTTTAAGTAAAACAGGTTTATATGTAGAATGGCTGACAAATGCAGAAGAGCGGTATCTTCATAACCTGGCGGTAATCGATAAAGTTCCTAATTTTTCTAAACGTGTCAAGGAAGGAACGATGCTGGTCGATATTAGTTCCGGAAGTATTCAGTTAACGGTTTATGATCAGGATCAATTTATTTTTTCCCGCAATATAAAAATCGGGCCGTTACGAATACGAGAACTTTTGGCGGACTTAGAAAAAAAGGTTATTAATTTTACTGACTTAATGGAAGATTATATATTAAGCAAAATGGACAGCTATCAGCAATTTGCACCTGTAAATATTATTTTCAAGCACTTCATATTGGTTGGAACGGAAATGCTTTTATTCCAGCGGGCATTTATAGCAGATGAACATGATTTTGTCAGCAAAGATCATTTTAACCGTTTATATAATAAAATGCTGCAAATACCGGAAGACGTTCTCGCAAAAAAATTTAAGATTACCCAAGATGCAGTGAGCCAGCTGATTCCGACTGCAATGCTGATCAAGAAGCTCCTTGAATTGACAGAAGTAGAAGGTATCACTTTATCCAATGCCGAATTAGCTGATGGTATTATCTTATTTTATGAAAAGAAGCAGCAAAAGAAGACAGCGACTCAAGAAAAGCTTATCCATGATATTGTTGTTTCCGCCCGTAATATTGCCAATCGTTATAATTGTGACAGCAAGCATATATACTCCGTTGAAAAATTTGCCCTGCATTTATTTGACAGGCTAAAAGCTTTGCATCGCTTAAAAAAGCGGGAAAGACTGCTTTTGCAACTGGCTGTTATTCTTCAGGATATTGGCAGTTATATTGATATTAATGCCCATTATATACATTCTTATTATATTGTGAAAGCTTCTGAAATCATTGGTATTTCCGATGAAGAAAGAGATATTGTTGCCAATATTGTCCGCTACCATAGTGCGGAATCCCCGTCTGACGATCAAATAAATTTCAGTCATTTGCCTGAAAAACAGCGTCTGGTAATTGCAAAATTGGCCGCAATTCTTCGTATTGCCGATGCTCTTGATGATAGTCATCAGCAAAAAATAACGAAAATTACGGTGTCATTAAAGGAGGATAAAGTTTTCATTACGGCACAATCGGATGCGGACTTGTCTCTTGAAAAATGGACACTTGAGGAGAAAGGACAATTTTTTGAGGAAGTATACGGTGTTAAGCCGAGATTGAAAGGATAGGGATCGTAAATGACAAAGAATTTGGATCTTCCTGAATATTATATAAACCGGGAATGGAGTTGGCTCGCTTTTAATAAAAGGGTCTTGGAAGAAGCAAGAGATAAAGATATTCCGCTGCTGGAGCGATTAAGATTTTTAGCGATCACTGCAAGCAACCTGGATGAATTTTGTATGGTTCGTGTTGCTTCTCTAATCAATAAAGTAAATCTGGACTATCATAAGCCTGACATAGCAGGTTGGTCTCCAAAACAACAATTGGAAAAAATCAGCGAATATGCACATATTATGATAAATCAGCAATATTCTACCTATAATCGCATGCTGCAGCGGTTATTAAAGGAAAATAGCATTGAAATTAATACAATTGATCAATTAACACAAGAACAGCTCGCGTTTATCGATCATTATTTCAACAGGGAAATATATCCTGTTATTACGCCGATGGCCGTTGATGCCTCAAGGCCATTTCCGCTCATTGTTAATAAAAGTCTAAATCTTGTTGCCTTTATCTCTAAAAAGGGAAAACAGCCGAAGAAGCAGGAGTTTGTTACTGTGCAAATTCCGACCGTTTTACCGCGTGTGATCCGCCTGCCAGATGACACGGATAAAGACTGCTTTATTCTGTTGGAGGATATCATTAAACGCCATCTTGATAAACTTTTTATCGGCTTTGAAATTGACGAGCTTGCCTGCTATCGTGTAATACGCGATATGGATCTGGAAGTGGATGAAGAAGAAAGTGAAGATTTACTGAAAAAAATTGAAACCCAGATCCGCATGCGTGAGAGAAGAGATGTGATTCATCTCGATGTGGAAGCAAATATGAGCCAAAAACTGTTGGCAAAGCTTGTCGAAAGGCTTGGTGTAGAAAAGGAAAATATCTATATCATTCACGGACCGCTCGATCTGACGTTTCTTTCCCAGGTTGCCGATCGTTTAAGCAATCGTGAACAATTATTTTATGAGAAGCATCGTCCTTTTGTCGACCCCGGCTGGCTTGATTGCTCGATTTTTGACCTGATAAGCAAACAGGATCTTTTTCTTCATCACCCGTATGATGCATTCGATCCGGTGATATCGTTTATTAAACAGGCGGCTTTCGATTCTTCTGTGTTAGCAATTAAAATGACGCTCTACCGTGTTTCGGGACATTCACCGATTGTTCATTATTTGGAACTTGCCGCTGAAAAAGGCAAGCAGGTAACAGTTTTGGTAGAACTGAAAGCGCGATTTGATGAAGAAAACAACATTCATTGGGCACAGCGGTTAGAAAAAGCAGGCTGTCACGTTATTTACGGGTTAATCGGCTTGAAAACACACTGTAAACTAACTTTAGTTGTCCGGAAAGAACAGGAAGGCATTAAACGCTATATGCATATTGGCACAGGAAATTATAATGACAGTACGGCAAAAGTCTATACAGATATGGGGCTATTAACAAGTAATGTCCGCATGGGAATTGATGCTTCTAATATTTTTAATATGCTTACCGGGTATTCGGAGCCACCTTATTTTAATAAGCTGAGAATGGCTCCGCAATGGTTGCGCCATGAGATTATGGAATTAATTGAAAAAGAAATCCAATATGCGAAATCAGGAAAGAACGCCTATATCGATTGGAAAATGAATTCTCTGTCAGATGAAGGGATTATTAAGGCATTGTACCGTGCATCAATCGCCGGAGTGAAAATTCGTCTGCTTGTCCGCGGCATTTGCTGCCTGCGCCCCGGATTAAAAGGGATTAGTGAAAATATTACGGTTCACTCCATTGTCGGCCGTTATCTCGAGCACAGCAGAATTTATATTTTTTCTGGAAATGGTGCCGAAAAAGTTTATCTTTCCAGTGCGGATATGATGCCGCGAAATTTAAACAGGCGCGTTGAGCTTTTGTTTCCAATAGAGGATGCCGATATTAAAAAAAATATTGTCCAAATTTTTGCGACAATGATAAATGATAATGTCAAAACACGTGTCATGAATAATGATGGAACATACAGCAAGGTCGACCGGCGGGGGAAAGCACCCCTGAATGCGCAGGCTTTTTTTGCTGATGAAGCAGAGAAAAAAGCAATTGCGCTTTCCAATGCGATTGTTGAAAAACGCACCTTTACCCCTATTCAACGAAACGAAATAACGATCGAAACGGAGGAAGATTAAGCAATGGGGTATTATGCAGTCTTGGATATTGGTTCAAACTCTGCAAGAATGACGATTACCAAAATTGATAAATTTGGAAACTATTCTGTTGTTGCGCATGAAAAAGCAATGGTGCGCCTTTCAGAAAAAATGGGACCGGAAAGTATTTTACAAGAATCGGCGATCAACCGAACCGTAAAGGCCTTAAAAACGTTTAATCAAAAGATCAGCCAATATGAAAATATCGATATCCGGGTTGTCGGTACAGCTGCAATCCGCAGGGCGGTTAATCAAAAAAGCGTCCTCGAAAGAGTGAAAAAGGAAGCTGGCTTTGATATAGAAGTTATTTCCGGGGAGCAGGAAGCATATTACGACTATTTAGGAGTAGAAAGAACATTACCAGTGGTTAATTGCGTGATTATTGATACCGGAGGAGCCAGTACGGAAATTATCCTTGTTCAAAACGGCAGGGCGGTTGAATTAATAAGTTTGCCGGTAGGCTCTGTTACATTAAGTGAACAATTTCTTGAAAAAGATGTCATTTCAGCAAAATCACTTTTTGAATTGATGACATATCTTGACAAGTTGTTAGGCAGTGTCTGGTGGTTGCGAAAAGGAACAAATTTACCAATTGTTGCTTTGGGAGGCTCAAATCGGACAATCGCAAAAATCGAAATGAGAAAAAAAGGCAACAATTTGCTTGGCTCCTTTCATGGCTATAAAATGAGTGATTTAGACGTTTTTCACGTTTTTTCCGATGTTATCTCAAAAAATTTGGAAGAACGGAAAAAGATTAATGGCTTATCAAAAGAAAGAGCCGATATTATTATCGGCGGGATGGCACCGTTTATTACACTGATGCGACTGCTTGATTCCGACCGCTTGACTGTTTCGCAATTTGGATTAAGAGAAGGGATCTTTTTTGAATATCTCGAGTCTGTAAAGAGTTATCGAAGAAAGTGAATTTTTTTGCCGGCCCGGATATTAGGTTAAAGAATTAAAACTTCTATCGGGCCAGGCTTAAGCTTTTCAACGTTGTTAGTTTGTTCCCTTCATTTTTTCTCAAGCAAATAAAAAAATCATATTGCCAACAGTTTATATGAAGAATGTTTATTTACTGCTGGTCGAGCGGTTTTTTCTCGTCATCAAGTGTAAATCCTTCGCCCAAAACTTCATGTACGGAACTGAAAGTAACAAAAGCTTGGGGATCGACACTTATTATAATGTTTTTTAATCTGAAAATTTCATTTCTGGAAATAACACAATAGAGAACATTTCGTTCCTGTTTCGTAAAAGAACCGTAACCATTTAAGACAGTTACACCTCTGTCCATTTTCTGCATAATATTATCCGCTATTGCATCGCTTAAATTAGAAATTATGATGGCTCCTCTTGCTGAATTTGCTCCTTCTTGAATAAAATCAATGACCCGGGCGCCGACAAACACAGCAACAAGTGTATACATTGCTTCGCGGTAGTCCAAATAAAAAATTAACGAAATAATGATGACGCTCGCATCAAAAATGAACATCGTTCTTCCCATTGGCCAGCCGCTGAATTTATTTACTAAGCGGGCAATAATATCTACTCCTCCGGTCGTGCCACCGTAGCGGAAAATAATTCCAAGTCCAATGCCGATAAACACTCCGGCAAAAAGAGCGGCAAGTGTTAAATCTTCGTATAAAGGTATTTTAATCTGGAATCGCTGGAAAATCCATAAAAAAACCGAAACGCTGATCGTACCGATAATCGTATAAATAAATACATTTTTGCCAAGCAGGCGCAAGCCTATAAAAAACAACGGAATATTTAACAGTAAATTTATATAGGACGGATCCCAATGAAATAAAAAATAGAGAAGCAGCGTTATTCCGGTAAAACCGCCTTCTGATAAATTATTTTGCATATTAAAATGTACGATTCCAAACGAAAAGATTGCTGCGCCAAGAAAAATAAACAGAATGTTTTTCAATTTAAGCCCATTAATCATATAAATCCCCCTTATTAGCGGCGGTTTTTTTCTGCCGATGTATAAGGAGTCCTGAGACCCCGACGCTTAGTATAGCAAAGAATCGGATTTGTGAGAAGGCTTGGCTTTCCCATATGATCATATGCAATTAACGTTTTAATGCGGATGAAAGAAAAAAATTTGTCAAATATCATTTGATTAGCTAACATGGGGATAGGATCATTTAAAACATACCAGAGCAGGAGAAAAAGTTAAAAAAATATCCTTAGCAAGTGTCTAGCTGTGGTGCTGGAAAACGATACATAAACGGGGTGAACCGAGTGGCGGCAAAGCAAAAAACGATTCAGGAGCTTCAAGCAGAAGTAGATGCCTATATCAGTCAATTTAAAGAGGGATATTTTAGTCCTTTAGCACTGCTTGCAAGATTAACGGAAGAACTTGGTGAATTAGCGCGCGAAGTGAATCACTATTATGGAGAAAAGCCGAAAAAGAAAACAGAAAAAGTAAGAACAGTTGAAGAAGAATTAGGAGATTTATTATTTGTTATTATTTGTTTCGCAAATTCTTTAAATATTGATTTAGAAAATGTCCATAATCAGGTAATGAACAAATTTAATACAAGAGATAAGGATCGGTGGACAAGGATAGATACGCATAAATAGTTGTGTCATTGTTCACGCAGCAAAGAAGGAGATATTGCCATGAAAACAATAAAAATCGCTATAGCCGGACCAAGAGGAAGAATGGGCAGTGAAGCAGTTAAACTGGTAACAGAGACAAAAGAATATCAATTAAGCGCAGTTGTAGATTATAAGCACGGCGGCAAGATGTTAAGTGATCTGCAAGGTTTCCAAACGATTTCGGGAGTACCGGTCTTTGAGAATGTTGAAAGCTGTTTTGCAGCTGAACATATCGATGTATTCATTGATTTAACAACACCGGAAGCCGGAGTACATCACACTAGGACGGCATTGCAGCACGGAGTAAGACCAGTTGTCGGCACAACCGGGTTTACCGCAGAAAATTTACAGGAGCTGGAACGATTATGCAAAGAAAAACAGCTTGGCTGTATCATCGCTCCCAATTTTGCTCTTGGTGCTGTATTAATGATGAAATTTTCACAGATGGCAGCAAAATATTTTTCCGATGTCGAAATTATCGAAATGCATCATAACGAAAAGCTGGATGCCCCTTCCGGCACGGCAATCAAAACTGCTGAACTCATTTCAAAGGTAAGAGAGGCAAAGAAACAGGGGCACAAAAATGAGAAAGAAACAATCACAGGTGCAAGAGGAGCGGACTTAGAAGGGATGCGAATTCATTCTGTCCGTTTACCAGGCTTGATTGCACACCAGCAGGTTCTTTTTGGCGCCGACGGACAAGCATTGACAATTCGCCATGATTCTTTTCATCGCAAGTCGTTCATGTCTGGTGTAAAATTATCGGTAGATACTGTGCTTACTCTTGATAAACTCATATACGGTCTGGAAAATATTATTGAATAGAAACGGGGAATATTCATGAATATTGCACTAATTGCACATGATCAGAAAAAGGAAGAAATGGTTCGTTTTGCATCAGCTTATAAAGAAATTTTAAAAAATCACACTTTATACGCTACCGGAACAACAGGAAAAAAAGTAACGGAAGCAACCGGCTTATCAGTTCATCGGTTTCAATCCGGCCCCCTTGGCTGCGATCAGGACATCGACTCCTTACTTGCAAAAAACGAAATGGACATGGTTTTCTTATTTAGAGATCCTTTAA
>JAGKQJ010000009.1 GCA_017898095.1 Bacillaceae bacterium Marseille-Q3522
CCATTTTATCTGCACGGTCACTTTATGTTTCATAAACAGTGGAAGCAAATTCTGTCATGAAAGAGTTTATCCTTGGCACTATTTATTTGTTGACACTTCTATATAAATTAACAATCTGAAACTATGGGCTTGATTATTCAATCCAATCCCAAACGCTCTAAAGCGAGCGTTTGCTCCTGTAAATCTGCTTTTCCATATAAGAAATGACGTTGTCATCCAATGTAAAAAACAGTAGCGATCGGTTACTTCATAAACTGTTGCCTATACGTTAAGTGTTCTTGTTCCAACCTCTGCCATTCCTCATCCGCTGCCTGAAACTCCGATAAGGCTTCTTTCATCTGCGGTGATTCGTAGGGGACTTGTTTTGCTACCAATTGCCTCAGCTTTTCTCTGCGTTTTTCCACTATCAGTCCTAAAGTATAGAGTTTTCCTGCCTGCTTAATGAGCTTTGCTTTCTCTTTTGCCGTCATCATGATCTTCCTTTTTGTATCATATAATTTATTTATGTATCATTATAAGCTACATTTAAAAATGAATCAAGATAAACACGGCAGAAAAAAAGAGCCCCTGAGTAGAGGCTCTCGTGTTGATTGTTGTTATTCCCTTGAAGTCATATGACGAATCATTACCTCCACCATTTCGCTGATCATATCAACCTGATCCGGCGTCAAGTGTTTAAACTGTTTTCCAAGCTGCTCCACACTATCAGGTATCACGGGATGCTCCAGCAAATCGCCCAGCAGATAATCCGCCGAGGTTCCCAGCACATTGCATATCTTCAGAAAAAGAGAAAAGCTGGGCAGGCTGCCGCCGCTTTCTATTCTGCGGATATGCACCGCATTTACCCCGCATAGCTCCGATAGCTGTTCAGAGGTTAATCCCTTGCTCTTGCGTAATTGATTGATTCTTTTTCCCAATGCCTGCCGCATTCTGTTTTCACCTCTCTTTTGTATCCCATAACTTTTATTTGTATACTTGTAGTTTACAGAAGTAGTGTTCCTATAAATAGCGTTTTGTATGTTACTAAAAAACATTCAGAGATACATTTCTTCTTTTCTGTAATAATCTTTCTTAGAGTGAGAGGTTCTGGTGGGTTCATCATGAACCGCACCTGGGTTCAGCGAAAAGGCGGAAATCTCCCTTGGCGGGAAATCCGTCTTTTCATTTTTTTGCAGTTCGGCTATCTTTTTAAAATCAGCCGGTTGCTGGTGTTGCTGCCATTCTCTCGATAGCGATGCTCCTTTTCAATCAGCCCCGCCTTCACCAAATCGTGCAGGGCACGCTTGACGGTGCTGCGGGAGAGCTGCAAGTCGGCGGCAATGGTTTTTACCGCAGGCCAGCAGTCCGAGTCCTTTCCCGCGCGGTCACGAAGGTAAATGTAAACCGCCCTTGCCCGATGTGGAAGCTCACCGGGCGAGGCGGTGTAAATGTGATTGAAGTAGCTCATGTCCATTTTCTCCTTTAGGTTTTCAGATGACTGCGGCGCTTGACCGCATTTTCAGCAGGCTCCGCCACGGGTGTGTGGAGCGCGCCGGTTCCGGTGGGTTGCTCCAGCACCTCTCCGGTTTCCTCATCCACCATCAGACAGGCCGTGTGCTTGCGGACGATGTTTTCCTCTAACGTTTGCTTGTCTGCGTACACCACCTTCCGATGCGCTCTTTCCGCCACGGTATACGGCTTACCAAAGCGGATGCCCCAATCCAGAAACAGCCGAAGCTTCGTCCGCATGGGATGGGTTCCGGTTTTCATGACGACAAAGTTTCCTTTGGGTATGGATTTGAGTTCATCCGGCGTCATGAGAGGACGCTCCATCATCTGTAGGGACTGGCTGGGATCGTTCTTCCCACGGCTGATGCTGCCGCTCATGACGGTTCGGCTGCCCAGCGCCTTGGAGAGTACCTCGGCGGTTTGGCTATTCGGAGCGAAACCGCCGAAGATGGTGTCCTGACAGTTATCCACGATAATTTCGGAGCCTTCCTTGCCATAATTCTTTTCAAGCTGGCCGAAGGATTGTATGATGGGTATCATAGAAAGGCGGCGGGAGCGACTGGCTGAAAAAATCAGCTCCAGCGACTCGATGGCTGGGAGCGTACCCAGCTCATCACAGTAAAACATCACACGGTTTTTCAGCTTTCCACCGTGTTCGTCTGCTACCGCCAAGATTTCACGGTACAGCTGCTGGATCATCAGGCTGACCATAAAGTATTTGGTCAAATCTTCTTCAGGTAGAACAATAAACAGTGCGGATTTTTCATTGCAGAATTTCTCCGCATCGATAGCGGTATCAAAACACAAAATCTGCTCCATTTCGGAATCGAGAAAGGCATTCAAACGGGAGAGCACAGTGGAGAGCACCGATGCCATCGCCTGCTCTGCAGAGTTGAGCGCAGCTCCCGCAAACCAGCGGGCCTTATGGTCAGGCGGCAGCTTTTCCATCAGGAGCTGGAACTGGCTTTTGCCCTTCACCTTGCTGGGGGCCAATAAATCCTGCACCAGCTTGAACACGCTGATGATATGACGGCAATCCACCTTCTTGCCATCTACTTTGGCAGGCGGCAGATATTCCGCCACCAGTAAAATGACGGAGGACAGAAGCCCCTCGGCGGCATCGTAGAAAAACTGATTCTGTCCGTAATTCTCGCCGCTGGCATTGATGATGGTCTTGGCGATAATTTTTGCGTATTTTTCCGCCTTGGCTTTTGCCACCATATTGTTTTCATCGGCAAGGTACGCATCCATATAGGTATTGACCAGCTGGAGCATATTGTTTCCGTCGGAGCGGGTGGGGTTTCGAAGGTCAATGACCGCCACGTTGTAGCCATAGTGGTCACGGGCAATAGAGCCGTAGTTTCGATAGAGATCCCCCTTGGTGTCGGTTGTCAGAAAGCTCATGCCGGAAGCACAGGCATATTCCAGATTGGGGTATAGGAAGAATGCCGTCTTACCTACGCCGGATGCGCCGATCATGAGGCAGTGGACGTCGTCGGTATCCACCAGCGCCGTGACCTTGTTTTTCGCTCCCGTGCTGCCGAGTATGATGCCCTGCTCTGAAACCGCGGGAAGGCATTCCCCCTTCCGCCACAGCTCCGGCTGAAAGGGAATGTGCTTGTAGATGCTTTTGATTTCCTGCTTGGTGGAAAACCGTGCTGTACCATGCTGACCGTCGCCCACCGTGCGGGACTTGATTCCGTTGAGGGTATAATAGTGTGCTAAAAGAGAAAGGCCACCGATGACGAGAAACATCACGGCGGCCGCTGCGATTAAGAGATAGACTTGCGATTGCATAGGGAACTCCTTTCAGCTTAGGGTGTTTTATGGTATTATAAAATGATAAACATATAAGTAGACTTGAGGTGGTATGCGAATATGCTGAAACGTGTGAACCAAACATTGAATATTCTAATTGGCAGTTTTCTTGGCGTTTTCATTGGACATGGTCTTTATGTGTTCTGGGATTATAAAACACATAAAGACCTATATGCTATACAGTCATCGCCGTGGTACACAAGCATTCTGGTACATGGTATCGTCACCGCTGTAATTTGCGGAATTGCTATAATAATTAAAATGGTCATCAGATCAAAGATAAAAAACAACAAACACTAATTTGCGGAGCAGCCAGCAATTCTGACTGCTCCATTTTTCTACGCCATCCTCATTTCAAAGCTACCCGGCCTTTGCTGTGACGCTTCTATTAAATCGTCATTCCAATCCTTCCCCTGAGAAACCAGACGCTGAGATGGATAGCCCTGTTCCTCAAGCTGCTGTTTCAGCCTTTCGCTTGCCTTGTGTCCGGCCTCGTCGTTATCCAAACATAGCGAAACCTCCCGGAGCTGTGGGTATTGCTCCAGCATCCACAGCATGGCCTGACCGCCGACACCACAAAGGGATACATAGCTGTGCCGCTGCCAGTCCTGCGGATGAAGCGTGATGAACGACAGCAGATCCACCGGCGCTTCAAAAACATACAAATGCTCACTTTCTCCAATCCAATGAAAGCTATGGCGGGGATCGCAGCCGTCCACGTTTCCCTTGAACGCCTGCCCCAAGGTGTAAATTCCGCGCTTGTGAGCGTGGCGGGCAACACTGTTTTCATCCAAGCCTACAAACACCGCGTTGTGGTATTCCTTTGTCCCATCCTGAGATTTTTCACAGCTTTCGTAGAGAAGTTTTTGCTTTGCAAAGAAGCTGACCACCTCCCGACCGATGTGCCGGGTTTTCACCAGATAGGCATAGACACGTCGCATATCTGTATGCGCCGGTGGGAGTGCAAAGGGCTTTTTCAGTTCCTCTTTCTTTGCCTGCGCTGGTCGGTAGACTTCGCCTTGCTCACCGCCCAGCAGCATAGTGACGGCTTCGGGATAAGAGCATCCGTAGAATTTCCGTACAAAGTCAATGGCATAGCCGCCGCTTTCTGCAGAATGATCATACCACTCATTGCCTCGGACGGTTATGCTGTGATCGGAGGCCAGCCGCTTATCCCGTCCGCTGGGCAGGAGCTTCTCACCGCGCTGTTGGAGAAAGTCCACAAGATCCACATTGTTGGCGCGGTATTTCTGCTCATCTGTAAAATGCACATAGACACCCATGGCGCACCTCCTACTGATGGCGATTGCCGATTCGATGAAAAAATGCCGCCCTTTTTACAGGACGGCATTGCTTGGGATATGAATTTTTTAGGACGGGCAGCTGCTCGGTTTTCTTTTTCTGTTTTTTCACGGGTATCCTCCAATCGTTTTTAGAGTGACATGGTTTGTTCGTGGTCGTTCCGCGCATGACCGGCCGCGCGTTTTTTCTCATTTAGCTTGAGCTGCCGTTTTCGGTCAATGCGTAGACCGAGGGGTTTCAGCGGCGGGGCGTTGTCTGCAAAAACACGGCTCATGTGATGCAGGAGCCGTGTTCCCGCCAGCAAGACGGAGGGGTCTTTGAAATCATCCATATGGTTGAGAAAAAACTGCGCATAAATGTTGCCCTGTGCTGCCGCAAGTGTGAACCACTTGACGGCGGTTTCCTTGTCCTTTGGGATATCCTTTCCCATTAGATACAGCTTGCCGAGGGTGTACTGCGCATACTGATTTCCTTGTAATGCGGCAGCTGTTAGAAATTGCAGGGCGGTTTGAATATTTTTTGGCACATCCTCGCCCATGAGGTAAATCTTGCCCAGCCGGTACTGTGCAAATTGATTGCCCTGACCGGCGGAGCGTTTTAGGTAATCCAGAGCTTTGGGGACATCCTTTGGCACATCCTCCCCCTTGAAGTAGAGGACGCCGAGGGCATATTCCGCAAACGGATTCTTTCTGTCGGCAGCAAAGGTCAGCCAGCGAATGGCGGACTCCAGATCCTTGAGGACGTCACCGCCGCCGAGGTACAGCTTGCCGAGCCGGTATGCGGCGAAGTCATTGTCCTGTTCCGCCGAAAGGGTATAGAGCCGCATCGCTTCGGGGGTATTCTGCGGAACATATTGTCCCTTTTCATAGAGCTTGCCGAGAAAATATGCGGCATAGGGATTCTCGGCCTCCACCGCTTTCCTGAGGTAGCCGAGAGCTTTCTCCACCTCCTGCGGCGGCGCTGCTTCATCCGAGAGGATGAGCTTGGCAAGCTGATAGCAGGCAAAGGGATTTCCCACGGTTGCCGACTTTTCAAAGTATTCCTTTGCTCTGACTTCATTCTTGTCCGTCCCTACGCCGTTTAAGAGCATCCAGCCCAGCCTGTACTGGAGCTTATCGTCATGGCCTTTTTCCTCCATGGATACAAAGCCGAGAAAGGCTTCCCGGAAGCGACGGTCAGCGTCAGTCAGATTTTTTACACAGCCGACACCATCACGCAGCATTTTACCAAGCTCGAAGCTGGCATAGGGAAAGCTCTGATCCGCCGAGCGGGTATAGAGGGAAAAGGCGGTTTCATGATCCTGCTCCACACCCTTGCCGTGGTAATACAGACCGCCGAGGGAATACTGCGCGTATTTGAAATTCTCATCTGCGGACAGGGTGAGCCAATCGGCAGCCTGTAAATAATCCTGTTCCGTGCCAAGCCCCGCCGCGACCATTTTGCCGATGCGGTATTCGGTGTATTTCCAAGGTCTTGCTTCCTCGGCGGCATGGAACACCGCAAGAGCCTTTTCGTACCAACGATAGGCTTCATCGGCATTCGCTTCGCAGCCAAGACCATCTGCGGTCATGCGTCCAATATCATAGAGCGCAAGGGGATTCTCTTTATCTGCTTCTAAAAGAAATAAGCCAAACGCCTGCTCAAAATTCTGCGAGAATCCGACATTCTCATCGCCATGCAGATATTGCTTTGCCAGCTTGTATTCCTCCGTCCACCATGAAGTGGAGGCTTTCTCCCCATTACGGAAAGGGGGAGCAGACGGCGGTTCGGACACATCCTCTGGTTCGGCGGGAGCGTTCTCCGGCGCACCCTCCATGGAGGGTACATCGTCCTCCGAGTTAACATCCGGCAGAGCGATTTCCACAGAGGCCGCTTCCTCAAAGGTCATGGCACCGCTGCCAAGGTTCAACGCCTCTTGGATAACCATGTTGCGGATGGGCTTGAAGTCCTCGCAGCGGGAGAGGGGCGACGGCTCGGAGGGCGTGTCGGTGTAGATTGCTTCGATCCTGCCCTTGGTTTCCCACCACAGGCGGTAGGCTTCTGAGACACGGCTGTCCTGTGCCAGCTCATCTACGATTTCGTCCACGATATTTTTCAGGTCTGCTTTTAAATAGCCGTACTGCTTTTTGCCGTTGACCGTTTGCAGACGTTCGGCAAGGTGTGTGAGAAGCTGTTCCATATGCTCCCCGACCAAAACGCCGCCCTTCATTTGCCTAATTAATTCCTGAATGGACTCGGCCGCCTGTTCCTTCAGGTCATCCCGCCGCTGAGTCTTTTCCCCATAAAGCGGAATCAGCTCCTGACGGAAAATCTCATTCGCCAGCGCTGACTTCATTTTTCGGATGCCCTGCTTCGTAAGGTAGCCCTCTCTTGGATCGGTGCTGTAGCAAACCATGTGTATATGCGGATGGTGCGATTCATTGTGAAACGCCGCGTACCATTTCAGATGGTCGGGATGGATTTTTAGATTTTCCGCAATCTCCAACACCTTGGAGGAAAGCAGGGCCTTCCATGCAAGTGCATTATCATAGCCCATCCGTGCGGCATCCTCCCGGCGCAGGGAAATAATTGGCGTCCACACATTTCCAGTATGGGTGGACACTTCGTCAGCAACCTGCGCTAAGACCAGTGGCGCATCCCCGGCGGTGAACAGACCGTGGGTATCGAACTTTTCCACGCGGGGACGGTTTGCAATGTAGTCCAGATATTTCTCCCGACCACTGATTTGATCAAGATGCTGTTCCAATGCCATGGTGATGAATTCAGATGCGTTCCCCCGGTTGGGATTCTCACAGTAATCCTCATATTCAAACAGTTCCTTGGCATCGGGAAACTCCCGTAGTATCTGTGCAATCAAATCCTTTTGTTTTTTGGTGGAGTGCCATAGCGTATGAGCACTCTCCATTTTTTCAACGCCTTCACGGGTGGCAATGTATTTGACGAGGTTACTTAGATGGGCGGCAGTCTTTTCTCCGCCCTTGAGGTAGGGACACTTGAGAATAATACGGGCCATTATTCATCATCCGCCGGGCTGCTCTGGAATTCCACCGCATCATCCAGACGGATTTTCCCTCTGGTCCGTTTCACCTCGGCAACGCACCGACCGCGAAGCCGGTACAGTTCCTCATCGGTAATCTCCAGTGTGGTTGCTAAGAGATGCATCATCATGCTGATTTCCACCGAGAGCCGGAACAGGTTGCTTGCCACCCGGTTTTCGGTCTTTTGCAGGGTTCCCTGAATTGTACCCAGCAAAGTTTGGGAGAGGAAAGCCGTGCCATCTCTGGTTCCCAAATAACCGATGTAAAAATCCACTGCTTTGGAAATAAATTCAGTATGATTTTTCATATCATTTGCCTCCATGAGCGCTTCCATGTTGGCAATCATTTCGGGATAAAGCCACGCAGTAATGCGCTGCTTCAATCCGTTATTTTCATTCTTCATCGCTTTTTCCTCCTGAAAATTAATAAATCACCCACAACAGCACCCTGCAAAGCGCCTAATGCGTGGAATTTTTAGGGGTTACAGCACCTGACAGAGCCAAAACCTTCCTTTACAGCACCTTTTGGAAGTCCAAAACAATCGCTTTAGAATCCAAAAAACCTTTGTATTTCCGTAGAATGCGGGCGGCACTGCCGTCCGCTGTGACCGCAAGGGGCAGTTTACAGCCCCTTGCTTTATCCTGCTCTTTTTTCGACCGTGGGGAGCTGCCGTATTCGGGGTGCAGAGAGCCTTTTCCCAACGCTCGTCACAAAGCCCTCACGTTGCCGTTTAGAGTGGGATGGGTGCATGGATGCCACCCCGCCTGTCAAAGCGGCACACAGGGGCGAACAGGGGGCAACGCTGGGGAGCAGGCGGGCGCCTTAATGTGCCGCCCTGTCCTGTGCATCGTCAGCGGCAGGAGCAGATTTCTCTTTTTCCTTCTGCTTTTTGGACGAAGCGGTGGCGGGAGCATCCTCGCAGCCCTCGTCAATGTATTCCCGGACGGAAGACGGAACGTATTTTTCATAGAGCTTCTGCAGGGAATCGCAGAGCTCCTGTGTGAGATCCGCATCCTTTTTCTCCATGTAGCGCTTCACCGCACGGAGCTTTTCGCCATCCATTTGAACGGTAATGCTTTCTTTTTTCATCTGATTGCCCTCCTTAAAATCGAAATCCCATAAAGGTGAAGCCGGGTTCCAGCTCCGGTTCCTGCCCGGTGAATTCGGGAATGTCGGCAAAAAGCTGGCTGTATTCCGCGATTTTACTCTTGCCCAGCGAGGTGAAATTACCGTTGCGGGTAGTGTCGCAGACAAAAAACGGACCGCAGATAATGTCCGCGCCCAGCCGCCTGTTGGGCGGCATTCCGTTTATTTTGCCTTCCTCATTGCAGACGGCAACGCAGCCGTTTGGAAAGCTGATGCATTCAATCAGGCCGCCCACCTCCGCCTGCAGGCTGGCAAGGTCATTTTGGATTTCCTTGACCTGGGGCGCCTGCCCCGGCTCAATTTTGAGTACCTTAATCTTGTTTTCACTCATAAAATCATCCCTTCCTTCATTATTTATGGCAGATAGTTTCTTGGATTCTGCTTTACACCGTTCACCCGCACCTCAAAGTGCAGATGGTTTCCTGTGCTGCGCCCGGTGGAACCCACCTTGGCAACGGTTTCCCCGGCTTTCACGGTTTGCCCCTCACGGACGAGAATCTCAGAGCAGTGTCCGTATAAGGTGACCAGCCTGCCGCCGTGGTCAATGGTCAGGTAATAGCCGTAGCCGGTGCTGCCATAGACCACAGTTTTTACCGTTCCGGCCTGTGCCGCACGGATGGAGGTGCCTTTCGATGCGCCGAGATCAATACCGGAATGTCCTGCCCACTGGCCGGTGAGGGGGTCTGTTCTGCCGCCAAATTCGGAGGTCACCATGGAACGCCAGCTCTTACCCAGCGGAGAAATCAAGCCAGAGGCGGAGGCTTCCGGCGCTTCGGCGTAGGGTCTTGCGTATAGCACCTGCTTGCCGGAAT
Organism: Bacillaceae bacterium Marseille-Q3522; assembly: GCA_017898095.1. Taxonomy (GTDB): domain Bacteria; phylum Bacillota; class Bacilli; order Bacillales; family Cytobacillaceae; genus JAGKQJ01. The sequence continues at coordinate 9,605 of JAGKQJ010000009.1, forward strand.
CAAACAAATCCCGGTAGACGACCTGTCCTTTCGAGGAGGATGCGTCCACCACCTTGCCGTCCCCGGCGTAGATGCCAACGTGGGTAATGTTCATGAAGCGTCCGTTGGGCTTGTGGCTCCAGAACACCAAATCACCGGGGGCAAGGCTGGATTTTGGAATGGTCAGCCCGTTGTCCACGCAGTATTTTCCCTGCGCCGCAGCCGTGCCGGGCAGATTTACCCCCAGCTTTTTGTACACCCACTGCACAAGATAGCTGCAGTCGGTGTAGCTGCCCTGTCCTCGAAGCTCCTGCGAATACGGGTCTCCAAGGCGGGAAAGCCCCAGCCGGACAGCCTGTGCACCCGCTTCTCCGACAGGCAAATCAGAATAAAAACCGTCCATCTGATCCGGCGTCCAGTCCTCCCACAGCCCGGAATTGTCATCTTCCATGGGCGCGCCAGTGCCGTATCGGGCGCGGTAATAGATTTCATTGGCGTTGGCCTGATCCTCATAAGTGACGGCTCTGCCGAACAGCGCGCGGATGTTGTTGTAGACAGCGGGCAGAGAGGTGATGGGTACGGCTGCGGTATAGGTTTCTTCCGAGGTGGTGCCGTCGCCGTTCTCCACGGTGCGGGTGCGTTCCTCATACGTCACAAAGCAGTCCACATAGCGCCGGTGTTCCAGTCGGGAGGGGGACGCTGCGCCGAAGAACAGAGAATAAAAAATTGCCTTGACCCGGTAATTGTCAAGGCTGTCGCCGTCCTCCATCTCTGCGTTCACGTTGGCGATCGCGCCGTCTATGAGGGTGAAGCTTCGGCGCATATCCCCGATGTATTCCCGGTACTCCGCAGGCATACTCGCCGGAATGACACCGCCGTGAAAGCATAGCTCCACGGCGGTGTTGTTGTGATTTGTGGTGCCGGAAAGCAAGGAGCAGACCAGCACGACAACCAAAATCAGCGGGGACAGGACGGCGGCAATGATCCAGCCGATGGTTTTTCGGGTGCGTTCATCCGAGAGCGCGGCAGCGGCGGCTTTTACAACAGCTGCGATGGTTGCGGGATCTGCCATGCCGTCACCACCATTTCAGTCCGCCAAAGCCGAACAGATTCTGCTGTTCCGGCTCTGGCTCACTTTCCATGAGCTGCTCGGTATAATCCACCGCCTGCTCCAAAACAGCGGTGTCAAAGCCTGCGGTTTCGTATCCCTCACGGATGGTATTGTAGTAATAGTCCGAAGGGTACCCCAGCCGGTGACCCGGCGTCATCACATAGACCATGGCGGACACCGTCTGGCCATCCAGCAGCAGCTCCATGGTTTCCTTGTCGTAGAACCGGGGGAAGCCCTCGTAAACATCCAGCGCCGCTTCATCCTTCGGCGTGATCTTCCACAGCAAAACAGGGACGGAGGAGCCCTCGCAGGGTTCGATGGTGGCGACGGCTCCGTTCCGGCCGCCCCGGAACACAAGGGTATAATCCTTGATTTCAGATGCCCCCACCACCTTGGCGGATGGGCACCGATGCGCCATCTGCGGCAGATTAAGATTGCTGCCATAGGCGATATACAGTTTGCTTTTCATACGTTCTCCCTTCTACATGGACATAGTAAAAGCGGGGGACTGCTCGTCCTCCGCTTCCATAATAGGTTCCGGCACCGCTTCTTCCGGGGGAGCCTGTGTCTGCTGACGCTCCGCCTCCCGCTTCTGACGCAGCCGTTCCTTTTGCCTTTGAGCCTGTGCCGGGTCTTTCCACGCAATGCAGCCCTCCAGATGATCCAGCAGATGCTGGCGGGCAGTTTTGAACTCGTCTCCGATCATACCGAGGCGCAGAAGCCACACTCGGAAGGTATATTTTTCATTGCTGGACTGTGTTTTTGCCGGGCTTGCCGACCGCTGGTTGAGCGCCTGTGCGGTCATGGCAAGGCAGAACTGGATGTACGCCTTGATTTTTCCGGCGTGCAAATCTCCGTTGAACGCCCGGAATTCCACCGTACCCTTTTGGAACACACTGTGCAGATTCAGGCAGTGGTAACGGCTGTCATGATAATGCTCCCGGCTGCCGTCACTGCCGTTGTACCAGAGGCTTTTGAGCCGGTCGAGGGTGGCGGGCTTCTGCTGGTTGAGCCGCTCTAAAAAAGCGGGGTCAATCTTCCGGCAGTAGTGGCTTTCCCTCCCACGCGAAACCTTCAGCGCCTTGTAAATCATATCCTCCTTGGCTGCCATGATGTTGACCAGATTTCGAAGGTGGGGCGCGTCAAAGGGCGCGGCGTTGATGTGAATGTGAATGCCGCAGGAGGAATTTACAAACGCCCCGGCCTCCCGGAGCTTTCGAATCAGCTCCTGCACCGTTTCGATATCTCCATACTGGCAGATGGGACTGACCAGTTCCACGCTGTAGTTCCTATCGGCGCTGACCTTCCTGCGCCCCTCCTTCCGCTGGCAGTCCAGGCTGCCGTCGCTCATGACCTTCCACTTGCGGCCGGTGGTATCCCTCGCAAAATAGGCGTCGTAGAAGCTGCCCTCATATTCTTTCGTGGTGCCGAAATATCCGGCAATGACCTCGGCGGCGCGGCTTCTGGTAAGCCCGGTCATTTCAATTTCAATCCCGAAATCCTGACCCTGTATCTCCATTTACTCACCGCCTTTACCACATCCTGTGCTGCAGGGTCAGGTCTTTTTCCTGAGACAGCCCCGCAAGCTCCGCCGCGGAATTGATGAAGCCGCACAGCCGTTCCCTACGCCAGGTGTCAATGAGATACCGTCCGCATTCCTCGTTGAGCGCATTGATTTTCAGCACCGTATCCCGCACGCACTCTGAAACGGCGGCGGGATCGCCCTGTGCCAAGGTGAGATCGTCAATGTAGTCATCCAGAATCTGCCCCATGAGAGACACATCCTCCGGGGTATAATGGTAGCTCCCGGCGTAGGGATCGGGGTATTCCTTGCCGTCCATGCAGCACCGAAGCTGCTCCAAAATGGCGGGGCGTTCGTCGCAGTCCGCTTTCTGGTATTTCTCCATAAACGCTAAAAGATCCGCTTCCCGGTTCGGGGTGTAGCGGATGAAGGACAGCATATCTTCGAGGAGTCCCGATTTGTTTTCTTTCTGCTGTTGCAGTCTGTTCATGATTTTTCTCCTTTCCATGTTATCTGCCGCCCGCCGTGCCGAACAATTTCTCCTTATATGCCGGAGCGTGGACCGCAAGGTTATACCGCTCAATGCCGCATTTATAGAGGCACACGCCGCGCTGGGGAAAGCGGATCAGGTTGTATTCGGATTCCTCCAACTGGAGGGAGTCGATATAGAACCGTTTGTCGATGTTGCCTGCATTGAACAGAAAGGCGTGGGTCGGGATGGAAAACAGCGGCTTGGTCAGTTCCCGGATATGCTCAATGTTGAAGTCCTCCAAATTCTGCGAGGCTAAGATCACCGCCGATTCCTTCTTGCGCACACGCTTCATAAAATTGCGAATGTATTCAATGGCTGTCAGGTTCGTGAGGAACAGGTACAGCTCGTCAATGGAGGCGGCGGTGTTGCCCTCGGTCAGCAGCTTATCGCTCATGAAGGACAGCACGTTGAACAGCAGGGCGTTTTTCACGTTCCGGCTGGCCTGGAGCAATCCTTTTACTCCGAACACAATAAAGCGGTCCGAGGTGACATTGGTGTGGCCGTTGAAAAACTGACTTTCCGCGCCCATGCACATAGAGTGAAGCCCCAGCAGAATTTCCTGCAAAAGCTCCGGAGGATAGAGCTGGTATTTGGTTTTGTCGTAGCCCTTGTACTCGGCTTCAATCAGGGCGTACAGGTCGGACAAAATGGGATAGTCCGTGGCAGCAAGGCTTCTGAAATCGGTGCGGTCGCTAATGCCGAAGTTTTCGTACAGCTTACCCAGCATGATTTCAATGGCGTCAATGTGGCGGTCGGAAAAATCCTTGTAGCACCGGAAGAAGTCCTTGAGAAAGCTGATGTGCTGACTGAGCTTGGTGGACTGGCGGAATGCCTGGGGTGCGTCGGTATCCTCCGGGCTGCCGCCCTCGTCCCATGTTTTCGGCTCCAGCGGGTTGATCCGATACCGGCCCGACATAAGGTCGATGAAACAGCCGCCGAGGTTTTCCGCCAGCTCCACATATTCGTGCTCTGGATCAAGGCACAGAACCGACTTGCCCGATTCGAGGATATTGCAGAGAATGAGCTTTAACAGATAGCTCTTGCCTTGACCGGAGTTGCCGAGTATCAGGACATTGGCATTGGTTTTGTCATCATCACGCTTGTCAAAATCCGCAATGATATTGGAGCCGAACTTATCCCTACCGAGGTAAAAGCCGTGAGGATCGGTCTTGCCGCTGTAGTTGAAGGGATACAAATTTGCAACCGAGCTTGCCGGGAGTACCCGTTCAAACTGGCTGGCGAACACGTTGTAACCGGCGGGGCCTACGGCGAGAAAGCCCTCCCGTTGGCGCAGCATGAGCCGGTCTACATTGAGTTTACTGCGCACCAGCTCGGTGAGCACATCGGTCTGGAGCAGCTTCAGCGCATCGGAATCGTGAGCGGTCAGCTCGATAAAAACAGCGCAGTGCAGGAGCGGCTCCCGGTTTCGGTGCATGGAGGACACCAGCGTCACTACATCCTGCAGATTGCTTTCGGCGGTGACGGTCTGCTGGAGGTCGTTGGTACTGCTCTTATCCATACGGTTTTTGTTGGCGGCATTGTGGATGATTTTCTTTTCCTCGGCCGCCGTTACCTGACGGGTGTAGATGCGCAGGGTCACGCCGTCCTTTTCTCCGAGGTGGCGCAGGATGGCCTGTTCCTCCGTGGCGGTGGGATATTCCCGTAGCACCCACACGCAGCGGTAGGTGTTGCCACATATGAAGTGGTCGGTGTTAAATTTGATGATGCCCGGAGCGATCATGTCAAGGAAATCCTTGATTTTTACATCCTCCTGCAGCACTGATTTTTCTCTTTTTCTGTTTTTACTCACCGAAAATCACCCACCTTTCTCCGTCATAATCCTCGTATTGTTCCGTTGTAACATTCTGCTCATAGTAAACACCCAGCAGGCGCTTGATGTCGCTTTCATCCGCTTTGCGTACCGTAAAGCCCTGATCCTTAAGGCTCTTTTCGATGCGGGAAAGATAGGGCTGAACATCGCTTTCCTTTTCATTTTTCAGCCGGATGATGATTAAAAATTCCCGCGCCGTCGCCATCTGCACCTGCATACGGTCAAGGGCAGTCTGATCCTGTGCCAGCAGCTTGCGGATGACGGGATTCTGCTCGGCATCCATTCTTGCTTTGAGATAACTCTTATTGTCCTCGAAGTTTTCCCGGCTGTTTAAGCACAGCATTTCAATTTCAGCAATGCCCTTGAGAACATTCATAAGAGCGTAGATTCTTGCCCCCACGCTGCTCTCAGACAAAACACTGATATTGGTCGGCTTAATCATAAAAAACACCAGCTCACCATGAGGCGTTACGAGGCTGTGGCCGGTGATGCCCTCGATGCCCATGAGCTGGCGGGTGGAGGCTTTTTCTCTGGTCTCCTGTTTCTTTTTTCTGTTCATATTCACGCCCTCCATTCATAGGTCTGCTGCTTGCCGAAGAAGAAAGCGGCGGCATAGCGGATAAAATCAAGGATGCTCACATCCTCGAAGCGGATGGATAAAAAGGCATAGACCGCCGTCACAACGATGGGCGGCAGCCAGCCCAGCCGGGAGAGCGCGAAGACGGAAATCAGGCAGCCGACGCCGATGATTCCGATATCCCGCAGCTCCCACAGCCACAGGGTTGCCTTGGATTTTAAGTTGTCGGGGTAGATGTACATGGGGGTGATTCCTCCTGTTCCTCGTAGATTTTTCGCAAAAAATAGGCGATACCTCGGAGGACAAAGTCCACGCAGGGTATCGCCACGCTGTTGCCCAGCGCTTTATACCGGGCGCTGTCGGATGCGCCGGGAATCAGCGTCCAGCCATCGGGAAAGCCTTGGAGCCGTTCACATTCCAGCGGGGTAAGCCTGCGGATGAGGTTGCACCTTTCCACGATGCATTTATTCTGACTGACATACTGGCTGCCGATGCCTTTTTCATCCCCGCGGCAAAGCGCGCCCACCACTTCTTGGTATGGCTCGCATACTGCGTGGCGGTCGCTGGTTGTAATGGTGTAGCTGATGTCCGGCTGACAGCCGAGGCCGTTGCCTCCGTTTTCCGGCTCCCGGTCGATGGTGTTGCCCGCAATGCAGATGGTTTCCTGCAAAATCGCAATGCCGCCTTGGTTCTTGCTGGGATCGGGGTTTGTGGTGTCAATGGTTCTGGCAACCTCCGTTTCCCGGCATCCCGAATGGGGATTGGCTGATTTCATGCTGTTGGATTCCTTAGAATCCAGTGAAAAGGCAACGGCACTGCCCACCAGCGGAACATTATTACCTCCGGTTCCCATCCGGGCGGACATGGTGGGCGCTACTACATGGGGGCCGGTGTAGCGGCTGTCGATTCCGTGATTTTCAAATAACACCGGTTGGTTATTTCCGCTCATCCCGGCACTTGCCGTAATGGTCGGGCAGATACCCTCGCCAATTTCAGCGCCGCCCTGCTGGGTCGCCATGACCAGCGGCTGGTGTCCGTGTTCCTGTGCGCGGAGTGTACCTGTGATATCCTCGGTGCAGTGCATCTGGCTGCCGCCCTGATCGTTGAGGCACAGTACCGATGGGGCTGTGCCGGTTTTAATGGTGGGCGAGCATTCTGCCTGATAGCCGATTCCTCTGGCCTCGGCACTGGCGCTGCCGCAGAAGCCCGCGGTAAGCACACAGGGGTAGCCCTGTCCGGCCTGCCCACCGCCGCCGGTGATAGAGGTGTGTACCTCCGGTGTGAGAAAGCAGTCGCCGTCGCCCTTGCTGACAACCCCTGCCGCAAACAGAAGCCCTGCCGGGTTCCTGCCCCCGCCGCCTCGTCGTTGCAAACTTCGCTCAGTTTCTTCGGGCGCTTCGCACCCGAAATCCACACGCTCCGTTGCACCTCCTCTCCCCAACGAATCTGACGATTCGCCGGGGTCCCCTTTGGCGGCAAGAGTCGGCGCCACACCCTCCGGTGTGAACACACGGCTTTGCTGGGTATCCCAGCCGTTTAGACAGTTCGGCTGAGATACAAGGGGAGGATGCCCGCCCATACCGGCGCGCAGCGTGGACGCCACATCCTCTGTGACATCCATCCGTTCGCCGCCTTGATCGTTTAAACAGTACAGCGGCTGTGCCACAAAGGTCTGCTGCTTTATCCCCGGCTGGGCCTGTACCGCCCCTGCTACATCGTGCAAATCCCGCACTTCATCACGTTGGTTGGCGGCGAAAGCAATGGGTATTCTTTCTTCTGTCTGAATATATCCGTGCCCACCGCCTTCACCACTATAGAGGGCGGGCCACGTTCCGGTTTCCTCAAAAATACGGCGGCTCTGCACATCCCATGGGGTCAGGCAAGTCCCGCCTGTATCATCAGGGCATCCCTCAGCTGGGGCGGCAGCTCCTTGCCGCGGGCCTCCGCTCTGCGCAATATCCCCAAACAGGCTGTCTTGCTTAAATAGTATTTCGGGTGCGGTTGTGCCTCCAAAATCTGCGACAAGGAAGATGCGACGGCGGCGCTGGGCGACTCCCCAGAATTGAGCGTCCATGACACGCCAAGCCAGGCTGAATTCATCTCCCAAAAGGACAGCCCCAGCAGATTCCCAGCGCCCGGACTCAGGTCGAGGCACATCACAGGTACTGTACTTAATGCGGACGATCTCCTCGATGACCGCCCGGAAGTCCTCGCCGTCTGCCGAGCTGAAGGCTCCGGGGACGTTCTCCCAAACGAGGTATCGAGGTCGAACAAGGTGAGCTGGTACGTTTCGTTGCTCATTGGCTTTTCTCATCTCCTTCGTGATGCGTGTCTGCTCCATAAACAGCCCGGAGCGTGCTCCAGCCAAGCCAGCCCTCTGGCCAGCGACCGATAAATCCTGACACGGGCTGCCGCCGCAAATGACGTCCACAGGCGGCAGCTTGGCTCCGTCCAGCTTTGTAATATCCCCGACATGGAGCATTTCGGGGAATCGGATTTTCGTCACTTCAATGGGAAAGGCTTCGATTTCACTGGCCCATACGGGAGTGATGCCGTTGCGGATAGCCGCCAATGGAAAACCTCCGATCCCATCGAAGAGGCTCCCCATCGTCATCATCAGGCCATCCTCATCGCCTGCTGGGGAGCTTCGGCCGGTTCGGTGCCTTTGGCTCTGCCGATGGCAAAGCCGTTTTCCTGTTCCATCACCCGGCGAACCGGGATTCCGATTCTGACCGCTTCCTCAATTTCAAGGTGCATTCCATAGGAGATGCGGTCGCCGTAGCACCACAACTCGTCGCAGCGGGGCAGCATGGCAAGTCCCATATCCAGACCCGCCTGACGCTCCTGCGGATTGGAGTCATTAAGGAGCTGCGGGTATAACAGATGGGGCGCAAAAAAAGCGTGCCCCTCGTTCATCACATGGCGGCACGCTTTTTTTGCAAATTCGGTATTCTGTTCGATGTCCCCGGCATAAGGGGACGCCACATAGATTAGTTTCATAGGCTTTTTCCTTTCTGTGCTTATTTCGGCGCTACTGCCTGCACAATGGTGCGGGTGGTGTTGACGGCTGCCTGTGCGGTATACACGGCGCTCATCACGTTGGCCTTTGTGCTGGTATCCAGTCCGAAGGCTCCGGCGATTCGCGGCACTTCTCCTGCGGCCAGCATCAGACCAAGCCCCAGCAGAGCATGGGTTCGTAGCACCATAAGCCCTGCGGCAAGGATGGTCGCCTGCAAAAATGTGGTGAGGCACAGACCGATGATCTGCTTGCACCACTGTGTAAAGCCGTCGATGTATCCACGAGGGACGGAAAACATATACAGGCTGCCCACGGCAATCTGTATGAGCAGGATGCCGCCGCGCTTCAGGTTGGCAAAGAATACTTTAATCACCGAGTACCCCATCATGATGATTATAAAGAGTAGCAGGATGGGGCTTGTAATAACAGCCAGCCCTCCGAACACGCCGGAGCCCATGGCACCAACCATATCCGGTGAGCTGCCAAGCTCGGAAATGATGTTCCCGGCAAGGTCGCCAAAGCTGGTTCCATAGCCGGTGATCCCCGCCGTGAGGCTGCTCTGGAGATTGACCGAGAGCTTGAACAGCTCTACCGGCACGATGGTAAAAAGGGACACCGCCATAAAGCCCTTGATGGCGTTTAAGGCGGTGTCCTTGATGCTGCCCCGGCCGTGCTGGTACTCGATGCCGGTTTCAAATGCCGACACCACCAGTCCGGTTCCGTACAGCGCCCAAGCCAGATAGGAAAAAAACAGGACGATGGACTGCACCCAGCTCATCTCAAACAGCTCCACGCCCATGTTTCCCATCTGTGCAAAAAAGTCGGCCAGAAAGCCGACTACCTGTCCGTAGAGCCATTCGATGATCTGATCCATGACGGTCCCAAGGACAAAGTCCCATATGAACATTGAATTTTCACCTTCTTTCTGTGGAAATAAAAAAGGCACACCATGCAATAAAATGCGGTGTGCATGTGTATCTGGTTGAACGGATTTCGGGCAGGGTGCGAAGATTTAGAAAACTTTAAAAACGACTTGACAATCCGCCCGTTCAGAGCTTCAATACCACACAACGGTGGCCACCTAAATAAGGAAAAGGAGGTCAATTGCGTGGCAGACTACAAAAAAATGTATGATTCGCTGTTCAACGATGTGACGGATGCCATTTCGTTGCTTCAGCGTGCGCAGCAAAAGACGGAAGAGCTTTTTATCTCCGGCGACGACGGCGTTATTGTGGAGCTCAAAAGAGATCCGGAGCCAGATGACAACGATAAATAGCAAAAGGCGTTTGCAAAAAGCAAGGAGAGCGGTTCTGCCGCCCTCCTTGCTTTACTGCTGCAAACGCCTTTTGAGGAAAATAAAAAAGCGCACCGTGGGTTCATTCACAGTACACCTCGGAAAGTATTTGTGATTGTTGTTTTAGCTTGCTTACCCTGACAGGGTTTATATAATGGGTGGCATAGGCTTTTTCAATGTCCTCGCCGCCGCTTTTGGAAAATCGGAGCTTCTTTGCATGGGGGAGGCTTTTCAGCCCCCACTGCTTATAAAAAGTCCACGAAGCTTTGAGATTGTTTTTCGCGGCATAGCTCCGGATTTCCCGCATGATAAGGGACAGTTTGGAGAGGTTCACTTTGCAGACACGCTCCAAATAATCCACCTTGCCGAAGCGCCACCGCTCATAATCCTCTTTGGAGAGGATGCTCAAATCCATCAGTACCTGCACGGGCGCTGCTATGCCGTTCTTTTGGAGCTGCTGATACATGGAGTTATGGATTTTACCTTTCACATCATTGTCGTTCACCGCATCACCTCCTGCGCATTACAGCATTTTCTGCTGGGATCGCTGACCGGGAGCCTGCGTCATCTCAAGACCCTCATCCAGTTGTAGCAGGGTTTGATTCAAAGCTTCCATGCTTTCAGAGAGCTGTACCGGCGAAAGGATATCCCGCTGCGAAAACACATAAATTTCCTGCATTTTTGAAAAGGCCGCCTTCAGCTCGTCATCTGTGCCAACCGCATCAAACAGAGTGAATTCGGAAAAAGGCTTTTCCGACAGATCGCTTCCGATCCGCTCCCTTTCTTCTTTCCGCTTATAGGCAAGCATGGCTGTGAGTTCTTCCGGTGTTGAAAGCAGAGTGCGGATTCTTTCCTGTTCCATCATGATGGCAAGGTCATAAAGGTGCTTGGCGGTATCAAACAGCATTCGCCGCTGGTAATAAAACTCCGCAGCCAGTATTTTATCCGCAAAGATCCGTTCCATTTTGATAGTCTGCACAGGAAAGGGCTTTACGCCGTAAGCCGATTCGAGAATTTGCTTCTGCTCACCGGTTGCCTCCGAATAAAGCAGCGGTGAAACTTCAAGGGCTTCCACCGGCTCACTGATGGTGAAGGAGGTTGCTTCCACCTTCACATAGCCAAACCTCTGCAGAGCGTCAGCAGAATCCACATCGGTCACAGGAACATATTCATATACGCTGGTGATGCTGCCCCTCTGATTGCTTTCTCTGGCTTTATCGGTTGTCCTTGAAAGAGTATGATAGCCGTTTGCCGATGTTTCCAGCCGCTTTTTTCCCTGACTTTTTGAACAGTCGTGAACCGCAACCGTCAGATCAATATCTTCCGAAAAGCGTTTCATATGACCGATGGATTTATACAGGGCGGTTCCGCCTTTAAAGTATGCGGGAAGGGACTCCTGCTTTTCGGACAGTTCCCATAATAGCAGCGTCAGATAATAATCTTTTTCGATAATATCACTTCGGATGCCTGTTCTTCGGCTGACGTCCGAGAGCAGGGCTTCAAATGCGTCTTTATCCTGATGTAAGTTCATCGTTCACCTCCATGAGTAAGTCAATAAGGGGCAATATCACCTTTGCCGGGTAATGTTTGCGTGCGGTAAACAGCAGGGCAAGACCATCCAGTTCCTGCTGCTTTGCGTAGCCTGCCAACAGCCCCCCCGGCTTCTCCACATCTATATGCGCGTCGGAAAGCGCCATTGTCAGATCGATGAACTGGAGGTATTTCCAGTTCTCATCCTTTACCGGCACAGCAGGCTTTTTCAGCTTAATATGGCAATCCTTCGGCAGCTTTGCGCTGTAGCGGTTTGTGGTAATCTCCATGTCGCGGGGAATCAAAGTCGTCAGTCCCAGCTGGTTCATTAGGTATGCGCCCGATTCGTATCCGATTCTGGCACCATTCTGTTCCGTCAGGGTTTTCTTCATGACCTGCTCCATGCTGGGTGTAACCCTCCCGAACACGGTTTGCTTCACCTGACAATAGACGCCTTTTTGCAGCCTTTCGATTTCGCCCTTGTCCGCCATCCGCTTCAGCTTCACATTGGTCAGGGCCTTGGCCTGCGCATAGGGCAAGTCAAAGGTTCCCGCCAGTTGTGCCGCTATATTTTCTGTTTGGATGGCAGCTTCATAGGGAATATTTTTAACGGTTTCTGCGATGTGTTCTCCATATCCAATCTGCTCCATGTGCTTCACCTCCCGGTTGAGTGATATTATATATATGATATTCATTTATAATTCTTACCATTATAATATCACTTTATGCACCGGAAGTCAATCTGTCCCTGCCTACATACCAAGTATCGTCCAGATATAGGTCGGCGCCGTGAGGGTGAACACCAAACAGGCGAACAGAATCGCAGGAGCGGCCCACTCAAATTGTCCGTGCTTTCTATAGTCGAAGTACGCCATCCCAAGTTTGGCGAAGAAAAACACCGCCAGAATCAAGTCTATTGCGGGGAACACCACCTTATTGACCACCGTCTTGATCTGCCCGGAGGCGTCGTTCCACGTTCCCTCAATTGCTCCGGCCACGTCGCCGTTTGCCGCAAAAGCAGTTGTGCCAAACAGCAGGCTTACCATGAGAACGAACGTGAGCGCCAGCGCGATTTTTTTACATCTTTTCATAAAAATCACCTTTCCGAAATGAGGAACAAGGCCGCAGGATCGCTCCAGCCGCCTTGTTCTTTTTCTGTGTTATAGCTGCATGGTCATACCCATGCCCGGAGTCTGTTCCTCCAAAAGCGGAGCCACCGCAAGCACCTGCGGATTTTGGTAAAACTTCAGGTCGCCCCGGAATCCTTTTTTCAGCTCACTGAATTCCTTTGCTTGCGAAAGGAGTTCAGCGGAACAGCCGGGCGGCAGCTCTTGGTTCCAGCGTACCCAATCACCGTTCTGATAGCGTGGCTCCAACTGGAGAATCACATAATCCTCCGGCACGAAAGCGGGGTATTTCCGCCAGATGCCCTGTGTATCAACGTAAGGATGCCCCTCCTTCATGACGGTCATTTCCATAAGCTGCAGGGTATCTGCAAGAGAGGTGCAGAACCAGCACTCCTGATCTCCGAACCGCCGGATGCGTCCATCCTTGAGAATTGCCTCCAGCCGATCCGTTTTCGTGTAGTGGTACAGGCTGCCTTTGGGAGCCTCAATGCGTTCATATGCCATCCTCGTCCCTCCCTTACGGCTGAATGGGACCGGCATGCCAATCCTGCCACAGATTGCCGCGAATGGTCAGGCTGTCGGTCAGGTTGGCGGACAGCATCCCATCGGGCGTCCACGCATCTATGAGCCATGTGTTGACGGTATAAGCACCGTCCGGCATCCAGATCGGGCTGAAATGGGTCCGGTTCTTGTAGGTGGAATAGGAATTTTTCTGAAACTCAAACCGCCCCGATCCCATACGCTCCAAGAGCCGCCAGTAGGTTTCATAGCCGAATTCAGGAAAATAGCTGACCGCATTCTGCGGCTGGGTAACCGCCGAGCTTTGGTTGGAGCTGACACTCCCGGTGACAGTCTGGTTGATGCCGTACCCGGACTTCATTACCGTTCCGCTGGCGGTGGGATTTTTGCTGTCGCACATGATGCTCATATCGGCGGTCAGGCTGGCGCTGTAACGATCCAGATCAAACTCGTACCATCCATGGTCACACCAATATCCGTTATCGTTTCCTTCATCGTCATAATCACTGTGCCATACCCAATATTCCTGCCACCACGGACGCCAGACACTCCAGCTTGCCGTGCTTTTCACCGCTCTGCTTAGAACAGAAGTGCGGGAGAAGCTGTCATTGCGGTCATCGGCCACGGGATTGGGTGGCGGGTTCTTATCAAGGTCAACGATTTTTACGTTGAGGGTTGTTTTTGCCGTACTGCCGGGGCCGGATACCGTCACTTCAATGGTCATGTTCTGCTCGGTATCCGGGGTTTTCCATTTCACCCACGCAAGCTGGCTGTTGCCTTCGGGGTAATAAACATTGCCTACGCTGTAGGCCTGACCGCCGATATTGAAGCTGACACGGGTGGGGCTGTCGGGGTCGGACTGTCCGCCGCTGATCCGCACCGCTGTGATGACGTCGGTGTTGACCCGGTACTCATAGTCGTAGGCTTCAATCTGCGGTTCCTCCGGCTTTTCCTCAAAGCGGACGATGCCAAGCCCAAGGCTGGACTTGATATCCGCATTGGTGGCGGCGCTGGTTTTGCTGCCTCCCCATGCGGGATAGCCAAGATCACTTACCTCCAGAAACATCGCCAGCGGCAGATTCTTATGGGTGAGGGATACCATACGCCGCCTTAACAGACCGCTGGTCTGCTCGTCATAGAGCGCCGCTTCGGTGGCGGTGGTGGCAATCATGGTGCCCTCAAACTTGTAGTAAGCGACAGGCTCTAAAAGTATTTTGTACTCACCGCCAATAAGAACATCATAATTCATGCCTGTGACATCCGCTATTCGCTTGACCACATATTCCGAACAGAAGTATTTTTTGATGGCTTCAATGTTATTACTGCCGTTCGTGCTGATAATGCGGGGCATGGTCTGAGCAGGATTGATATATTGATATACGCTTGTGGTAGGCGTCAATCCACTGCCTGTGGTATATTGCAGCTTGCTCACTTTTCCAAAATGCACTTGAATATTATCGGGTTTCTTGTTTGTAAAATCTATCGGTGTGGTAACTACCGCATGATCGCTCGCTCGCACTACTGTCACACGCACACCTTCGTTGCCGCCGTTCCATGAATTGGTGCTGGTTCCCTGACCCATCCCGCCGCCTCCGCCGTCAATGTTTCCGCTGCCGCCGGTGTCGGCAAACGCAGTCATCGGGCAGAGCAGGCAAAAAATGAGGAACATCGGCAAGACTCTCAAAAGCAATTTTTTCATCCTGACCTCCTTTTTTGCAAAAGAAAAAGGCACGGTATCTTTCAACCGTACCTTCATATAAACATTGCTTTAATCCATAATGCCAACCTGCTTGTTGATATCACCGTCACCATCTACTGTCGTACCTTGACCGCCGCCGCCCTCATCCTCAATCCAACCAAAACCCGGCACATAAATCTTGCCGTCTTTAGTTTCGCCGCCCTGGGGCTGACTTTCACTTTTCGGGGTTTCCTTTGGCTGTTCCACATTGTCATGGTCGACAGCTGTGGGAGGCTCGGTGACTTTTTCACCGTTGGGCTTCTGCGTGGGATCTTGGAGCTGTTCCTCGGTATATTCCGGCTTGTTCACATCGCCCTGAATGGTCTGTTCGGTACCGCTGGAAACCGCGCCGTTATCGGCACTCACCGGCTGGGTGGTATCGGGCGGAGTTACGGTGACCTCTTTTTCTTTCTCTGTGCTGTCCGGCTCGGACGGGTCTATCGTCACATCCCTCACCTCGGAGCTTTGGGACGGGAGGGGCGCATCTACCGGTTCCGGTGTCTGGAACCGCTGCCCGATCAGCACCACCAGTATCACGCAGAGGGCAAGGCCACCGGCGACAGTCAGCCATTTCTTCATTTTGGGATTCATATTTTTCATAAGAGCACCCTCCTATTTACCATATTCTGATAAGTCTCTTGTTATTTCACACCCTACCATGAACGTTTCCGGAAGTCTACTGTTATTATAGAAAACTTTTTGATAACAGTCAAAATTTAGGCGTGTATCCGGCGCTGGTCTTGACCTTGATGGTCATGGGAGGCAGCAGCTTCCCGCCAAAGGATACGGGAACCTCCAGCAGGATGGTGCTGTCCGCTTCAAAACGGGCGGAGGCTTGGTCACCGGAGGCAAGGGGTGCGTTTCGGATGTCCACATCCAGATTCCAGACCTTAAACTCCAGCTTGCCGTCCGAAGTGCGCTTTTCATGATAGCCGCTACTGTAGGAAAGACCAAGGATACCGTCCAGCCGGTCATAAATATCGCCGTAATCAAGGCTTTCCTCGAAATCTCCGGCATAGGGCTGGTAAGCGCCCGAATAGCCCTCCCGCACACCGTGGTACACATCGTCGTAATTTTCTACCACGGTGGAGATGATAGCGGCCTGCACAGCGTCCCGCACACCCTGCGCCACAATCATCAGACGGAAGTATTCTGAAATGCCGGTGAAAATGATGACCAGCGACAGGGTGATTGCGATAATGAGAGGAAAGCCCGCCCCGTCTTTTCTCCGTAAAATTTGCTTGATTTTATCCGTCATTTCCAGTAAACCTCGCTCTTTCCCGCCGCATCCGCTCTCAGCGTTATGGGGAACGAGCCGAAGCCGCCAAACAGCCCGATGTTGGTCTGGTAGGTGACCGTTACCGTGACTTCCTCATTGAGCTGGATTCTGCCGGTTTCAGACCATTCCACGCTGGGAGAAAGCCCTGTCTTTTCCCGCAGAAGCTGCTCTCGGCGGCTGGTTTCGCCGCCCACCTGTCCGGCAATTTCGGCCTCCCGGATGAGCTCCGTGGCGAAGGTGTCCAGCTGCTGCTTTTGGATGTAGACGGGGAACACCTTCACGGCAAGGGCAATAACCAGCATGGCGCACAGCACCAGCACGGCCACGTCGATATAGCCCTCGCCGCGCTTGTTTTTCAGGATTTTTCTCAGCACATGGTCACCCCCCGCTCAAAGGGCCCCTGCTCCTGCCGGGGTTCCGGGTTGTGATCACTTAACACACGCCATGCGCCCTTGCTGAAATCAGCAGTGCAAATCTCCTGCTCCAGCAGTTCCTCCGCTGGGACATCTCTGGCAAATTCAGCGCTGCCGGGGTTTCCTTTCACACTCTGGCCGGAGAGCAGAAGCTGTGCAGTTTCCGGCGTCAGGTACACATAACCGCCGGGCGTCATCATGTCAAACGCTGCGTTGGGGTGCGCTTCAATAAATTCCCGCAGGGTGATTCTGACTTCCTCTGCGGAAACGGGCGCATATTCCGGGTCGAGGGTATACTCTGATTCCGATTCGCCCTTATCCCACTGCGTCCAGAGGGCGTGGGTGAGCTCCTCGCTAAAATCAACGGTTTGCTCAGACATCCACTGATCCGTTACCACCTCCAGCGGGTTTTCGAAGCGGAGCAGATACTCCATATATTCGGCGGAATAGCCGCCTGCGAATAATTCTCCGTACACAAACTTCACGGCGGCAATTTCACTCGCCAGCTCTACCAGCTCGGAGGCCGGTTTTTGCTGCCATTCCTTTTGATACTGCGCCATGCCTCTGTCCAGCTTTTTACGCAGAAGCGTCATCATTTCCTGTTCTGTCATCTGGTTTACACCTCCCTGTTAGAACATTCCTGTGAGGGAATGAATGATTTCATAGACAATAATCGCCATGTAGGTCATAAGAAAGCACATGAGCATGGCAAAGGAGAACACCCGGATTTTAGGCGGGATCTTCATGGCCTGTGCTTTTAGCCGCTGAAGCTCCAGCTGCTTCATGTCGTGGGCCAGCATCTGAAAATACATCCCGCCGTCGTCCCCGCGCAGTACGCCGATCAGCCCTCTGGTGATATCCGAGAGCATGGGTGAATTGAACCTTGCCTCAAAGCGGGTCAATGCTGCTTCATAGCTGGAGGAGCGCATATCCGCCGTGAGAATATCAAGCTCGGCAGCAAAGTCCTCGCCTGCGTTTTTCTTGAAATTCTCCAGCATGGACAGCACATCCCGGCTGGCTTTCAGCTCCTGGGTGACGGTCGCCACGAAACGGGGCAGCTCCTGTTCAATTTTTCCGCGCTTGGTTGCCAGTGCCTCGTCCGCCTTACGGATTTCCTTGAAATAGACCAGCACGGCGGTAAACAGCACAATGGGCGCCAGCAATGGAAGGACAATCAGGCAGGGAATGATACACAACCCGATAGCCGCCGCCTTCACAATAGCCGTTGCCGTGAACAGCTCCGGTGAGTCGGAAAGCCCTGCCGCTGACAGCACATTTGCCATCCGGCTTTTCTTGTACGCATCCATGCGGATATACCGGGAGAGCCGGACGGCGGCGTTCCGCAGCAGGGCATCGGTGGTTTTGGGCTTGGCCTTGGCCTGCTTTCCCGCCGACAGCATCGCCTTTTGGGTTGCAAGAGTGGGCAGATGTAGGAGGTCAGTGGCAACAAAAAAGAGCCCCGCCGTCAGCAGGACTCCGAATAAGAACAAATAGATTGTCATCGGCTACCTCCTGTATTCGATAGGCTGGGTGAGTTTAATGACAAACGCCGTGGAAATGAAAATCACGGCAGCGCAGATGGTCAGGATGATCTGCCCCAGCGGGGTGTGCATCAGTGTATGGTACCAGTCCTGATTCAAAAAATACAGAAGCGGGATATTGCATATGACAAGGACTACCATGGTGATGAATTCCTTTCTCGGCTCAAACACCATGGTTTCCAGCTCCCCGTTGACCACCCGCATATCGGACAGCTTGCTTACGATGGGCGTCAGGGTGGTTTTGAGGCTCCGGTCGTGCTGGCAGGCAATGAGGGCGTCGCACCATTCTTGAAACACCGTGTTGTCAATTCTCATTTTCACATCATGGAGCACTGCTGTCACATCGGGGTCAACCAGCCGGACACGGGACACAAAGCTCTGAAATACCGACAGCACCGGCGGGTTCAGGTACGGGAGATTTTCCTCCACCGCCGTCAGAATGTCCTCGTTTCTAAGGTAGGCCGTGGTGATAATGGAGAGCGCCGTTTCCAGCTCCGCCGCAATGTCCTTTTTGAAGTGGCTGGCCGTGAGCTTCACCCACCAGAACGGCAGGAGCATACAGCCTGCCGCCATGACAGGAACCAGAAAAAAGTTCGAGAGCATCACGGCCACCGACGCACCTACGGCAAAGAACAGCAGGGACAAGGCACAGAGCATGGGAAAGCGTGCCGATCTGCCGGTGACCTTAAGGATGGACTGCACCTCGGCAAGCTCCCGGCGAAGATAGGACTTCTTTTTCCTACGGGTGGTTTCGTTGATTTCATCCCGAAGGGCTTTGGGCTGATCCGTCAGCCTGCCGAAGATGGCGGTTGTAAATGCCATGGGTGTCAGCCCAAGCAAAAGAAAAGAGCCTGCGATCATTCCAATGCAGGCGATTAACAGTACCGTTGTCATGCGATTTGCGCCTCCTTTCTCTGCAGACCTTCAATGACCGCCTGGGGCATGCCGTTTTCCAGAAGCCGTTTGGCGAGGCTGTCCGAGATGGTGTTGACCTGCTCATGGTGCCCCTCAATGATGAATTTGCCGTCCTCCATGCGGTTTTCGGTGATGACATACTGGAACAGCGGGCGGAAATGCCTTGTGCCGTCGGGCAGGATTTCGCACTCCTGAATCTCCATCATGCGGCGCTGCTTGTTTTCCAGCTGCTTGCAGAACACCACAATGGGATAGGCTTCGGTGACATAGTCCATGAGGGTCGCATCGGACATATCCACAGCGCGCTTACACAGGGACACCATGCGGCGGTAGGTGGCTTCGCAGGAATTGGAATGTATGGTGGTCAGCACCGCCACACCGGTTCGGGCGGCCTCCTGCGCCGCGTTTGCCTCCGCGCCGCGCATCTCACCCACCACGATGATGTCCGGGTTAAAGCGGAGGGCATAGTCTAAAAGGTTCGTCTGGTCGATACGCTGGCGGTCGTTATCGCTGTCGCGTGTCAGGGTGTGGATGACCGAATTGACCACCTTACCGTCCTTTTCCCGCACCAACGCCAGCTCACGGGAGCCGTTTTCAATGGTATAGATTCTCTTGTTGTCCGGCACGGTGGTCAGCACCCAGCCTGCCACGGTGGTTTTACCGGAGCTGGTAGCTCCCGCCACGCAGACCGAGATGCCGTAACGGACACAAAGGGATAAAAAGTCCAGCATGGGGTCTGTCGCCGTCCCACTTCGGACAAAATCCTCTTTTTTCATACTCTGCGGGTTTACGATACGGATGGAGGCCGCCACGCCCACATCCTCGTCCACGATGGGACTTTTCAGGACGGCGATACGGATATTTTTAGAAAGATGCCCCAGCACAATGGGGCTGGCGTTATCCAGTACCATGCCGCTGATGTGGAGCATCCTGCGGATCACATTCACGGCGTGCTGGGGGCTTTCAAAGCGTTCCTCCAGCTTGACCGTGCGGCCGTCTGAATACTGCACCTCAATGTCCTTCCATGAATTGATGTCGATTTCCTCGATGCCGGTGCCGAAGATGTATTTGGTCAGAAAGCCGAACTCCGCCATTTCGGTGTAGAGGGCGTCCGCCAACCTGTCGCCGCTCATGCCGTTTACCGAGACACGGCGGTCCTGGACGTACTTGGTGATGTAGCGTTTGAGCTGCGCCTTGGCATCCT
The DNA here is from genome assembly GCA_017898095.1 of Bacillaceae bacterium Marseille-Q3522. Classification (GTDB taxonomy): domain Bacteria; phylum Bacillota; class Bacilli; order Bacillales; family Cytobacillaceae; genus JAGKQJ01. Next base: position 29,736 of record JAGKQJ010000009.1, read on the forward strand.
CGCCGCCTGCGGTGATGAGGGTGCTGTAATGTTCGGAGATGTACTCCTGCACCTCGGCAAGCACCGAGGAGAAATCCTTTCCCTCCGTTTCTGGGGTAAAAAATAGCGCATGGGCGCGGTTTGCCCCTGCAAAATCCACCGGGCGGTTCAATGCGGAGTTTACTTTGCTATTCTCCGAATTGGGAACGATCGGAGCCGCGGACGGCTGGATCGGCGGCTGTTTTTTCTGCTCCGCCTGCGGCCTCTTTTTCTTTCCTGAAAATGCAGCGCCACTTCGTTTTTTGCCCAACTTCATATGCCGAACACCTCCTTTGCGATTTTTTCGATTTCTTTTCTAAACGGACGGCTGTCCTTCAGGGACAAATCTGCCAGCAGATTCCCGGCAAGGTACTGTTCCTCCAGCTCCGGCGAGTGGGTCAGGGTAAAGGCTACGGAGCCCAGCGCCTGTCCGATCTGCTCCCCGGCCTGCCGGGGTTTTACATTGCTGGCAACTTTGTACTGCTTCTCCGCGTCCCATTTGGAATCCCGGAGCAATGGGAGCTGGCTGGAGAGATAGCTTACGGATTTCAGATCGGCGTTTGCAAGGCGCAGGACGCTGTCGGCTTTCATGAGCGCCACGGCGGAGAGAATATCGTTGGCGATATAGCTGCCGCAGTCCGCCACCACGAAAGGGGCGATTTTTCGCAGATTATCCAGAAGTTCTTGTGCCTGGGTTTGCTCATAGGGCGGGTAGGTGTACTCGTTCTCACCCTTTTTCATGCCGAGGACGGTGAGGTATTTGTGCTTTTTCAGCGTCACCAGATTGTGCTTGATGAGCGGCTCCGTTACATGGGCGGCGGCAAGAATACTGCCCAGCGAATGCTCACCCTGAAGCTCCGAGGGCGGGCAGATGCAGGGCAGCATGGGGGCGGTCATATCGCAGAGAAGAAGCACCACGTTTTTCTTCCGGTCGGCAAGGTGCTTTGCAAGCTTCACGGCAGTGACGGTCTTTCCGCTGCCGGGGGAGCCCCAAACGGCAAGGATTCCTTCCTGCGGCTCCTGCTCCGGCGAGGCATCCTCCCTTGGGGATTGGCGGGTGAAGATGCCATTTTTCTTGAAATTCAGCATCACTGCACCCCACTTTCTGCAGTCGCTTCGGATGCCGTGTTTTCCTCCGATCCCTGGGATTCGGAAGTGCTGTCCTGCACCGGTTCCGCGGGATACAGTGCCGAAATAACCTTGTCCTGCGCCTCGATAAACTTGGCACTGTTGGCGGGTGTGCCACGGTAAACGAGGGACAGGTGGAGCTTGCCGTCTGATTCCAGCTCCGCCAGCGCCTTGCTCTGTTCCGGGGATACCAGCAGGGTCACGGTTGCAGGAAGTTCTTTTTCATTCTCCGCCGAAGGCGAATCGGGTCCAGCGTCACGCTGGTTGGCGTCATAGCCGCTGCCTGCGGTGACGGCTATGACCTCCACATATTTCAGCTCGGCGGGGATCACGGTGGTGCCCTGCTTTTTGTAGTCCGGGGCAATCACCGACACAATGTCGCCGCTTTCCAGCTTGCCGGAAAGACCGTTCGCAAAGCTCTTGATGGTGACCGACATGGCCTGCTTGGTGCCGTCCAGATTATACAGGTAGGTATTTTCCGCAGCCGGGGTATCGGACAGCTTGGTGTTTAAGATATAGTCGCCAACGGAAAGGTCGGCGGTGGCGTACTTGCCCACGACGGATTCGCTCTGGCGGAGGACATTGTCCGGCAGTCCGAAGCCGCCCACTTCCACGGTTTGAATCATGTCTTTGGTGATTTCATCTCCTGCTTTAATTTCCTTTGTTACACGGACAATTTCTGTTTTCTGGCTGATGGATTTATTGAATAGCGGTGTCACTCCGAAACAGATGAGAAGGGATAAAAGAATGCAGATTACGCCGACAACCGTGCGGTTTTTAAATAGGCTCATAGATTTTTCCTCCTTAATTTCAAGGTGATTTTAGAAGCTGGAGCTGTATCTGCGGTGTTTCACCGCTTTCACAGCCTTGGGGATCAGGGCGGCCGCTGCCAGCGAAACGGCGGCGATACCGGCAACGATGAGGGCCTTTTTTCTGCTGATATGGATTTTTTTCATGAGACAATTCCTCCTATATTTAGAATGGTTACGGCAAGAAAGCCGAGGGACAAAAACGGCGCCATAGGCAGAGATGCCTGTGACGCTTTCTGCGGCTCTAATCTGCGGAGCCGTCTGATGAGCTGGCTTATGAGATAAAAAAAGAGGGATGCCGTCAGGCCGAGCAGCAGCCCGGCCGTGCATCCCACAAAGCCCAGCACCATGCCTGCGGCGGCTGTGAGCTTGATATCCCCGCCACCGATGCCATCCGGCTTGTATAGGGCGGCAATCAGCAGGGGCAGTGCGGCAAGGACGCCTAAAAGATTGACGGGGCTGAAATCAATCAGCCCCGTCAGTGCAATCAGGAGGCAAATGCTGTCCGGGATGATCCGCTTGCGGAGATCCCACACAGAAGCCGCCAGCAGCAGACAGAAAAAAAGCACCGCCTGTGCGATGCTATCAGCCTGCATAATTGAACATTTCCTTAATGCGCTGCACAAGGGTGGGCAGCACCGTTTCCCCGAACAGAGCATACAGCCCCGCAAGGAGCAGAGCGCCCAAGACCACGGCAATCAGGATTTTGATGGCGGTGTCAATGTATCCGTCCCCGCGGCTGCCGGAAAGGACGCGGCGGGTTCTGGCGGCGGTCATGACCGCCTTGCTTTTCAGCTTGCAAATGAGATGGTTCATGGATGTTCCCCCTTATTCAAAGTGGTACGTCACCGAGTAGGTGATGTTGGATTTGTTGTACATGCACGAGTGGTTGGTATAATAATAGAACTCCCGCTGCGTGTATACGCCTGCGCCGAGGGTACGGGTAAAGGTGATGCCGTTGGAGGTGGTACCGTAGTCCAGCTGATCCCACTGACCGGTCAACTTGTTATAGCCGCGCACCCTGCCGAAATCGGAGCCGCTGTGACCGCTGACGGGCGGCACCGTAAAGGTGTATTCGGTGATGGTGGCGCCTTCGATGCCGTTTTCCATGATCACGGAATCCGGACCGGTGAGCGTCATGCCACCGCCGCCGTTGGAATCCGCCACAAAGAAAACGATAGCGGCCCACGGGGACTCGGCGCCTGCGGAATCCACCGCTTTGACACGCACCACGTTCTTTCCGCGAGGGTAGGTCTGGGTTTCAGCGTTTCTGCCCTCCCAAACGAGGATGAAAGAGTCGCCGTCCGGGTCGGAGCTGGTGGCTGTGATGGTGACCGGAGTTCCCGGCGCTACACTGTTGCCGTTTGGGGTTCGGGTAATGACTGGCGCTGTCGGGGCAGAGTTTGCAATGGTAAAGGTCTTGGATACCCAATCGGAATACAGCCCGGTAGCATCTTTGGCGCGAACACGAACCGTGTGCGTGCCAACGGCATAGTAGCCATCCGCCGCCTTGTTGTCCCACTCCAGCGTGGTGGCGTCGCCATCCGAGTCAGCGGCTGTTGCGTTGATATTGACAAGGAACTTGCCGTTATTCGCTGTACGAGTCGGGGTGGCAGTCAAGGTGACCGTGGGCGCGGAGCTGGTGATGGTAAATGTCTTTTCCGCCCAAGGAGAATACGCCCCGGCAATGTCTTTCGCACGGACTTTTACGGTATGGGTACCGGGCGCATAGTAACCGTCCGATGCCTTGTTATCCCATTCCAGTGTGGTGGTATCGCCATCCGCATCCGCTGCCTTTGCACTGATATTGACAAGAAATTTGCCGTCTTTCACCGTGCGGGTCGGCTCGGCGGTCAGGGTCACGGTGGGCGCGGCATTGGCCACGGTGAAGGTTTTTTCCGTCCAAGTGGAATATGCTCCGGCAATGTCCTTGGCACGGACTTTTATGGTATGGGTGCCGGGAGCATAGTAGCTGTCAGATGCAGTATCCGCATACTCCAAGGTAACCGCATCCCCATCGGGGTCTGTGGCACTGGCGGTGATGTTTACAAGGAACTTGCCATCCTTTGCTGTACGGGTGGGAACGGCTTCTACAACAGGGGCATTTGGCGCGGTGTTGGTAACCGTGATGCGCTCCGAATGGGTGGTGACACGCCCTTCGCTGTCTGTTACGGAGGCAGTCAGAGTAAATGCGCCGGTGTCACTAATAGCAATTTTCCCTCCGTCGTTGCCGATGGTGCCCTGATACTGTGCGGGATTGCCGTCCTTTTCCAGTGTCCAAGCCACGGCATAGCTGCCAAGATATTGAACATCCTTTGCGGCAACCTCAAACTCTGTGCCATAGTGAACGGTCTGCGGCATGATAAATGCGTACTGCACCACAGGAAGAATGCGAATACTTTCGCTGTGGGAATAGCTGCGTTTCAGGTAATCGGTCATGGTGGCGGTAAGAACATACTCGCCGTCATCCTTGAAGGTGATTTTGCCGCCCTGTGCGTTGAGTTCTCCGCTGAATGTCTCCAAGAGCGGTAGGCTCTTGCCGTCCTTTGTCACGGACCACTCCACCGGCAGAACCTGATTGTTGCCGTGGGTTCTGAGGTCGATGGCGGTGTCGGTGTAGGCAAATTCGGGAAGCTCAAAGCCGATGGTCAGTACCGGCAAAACCTCGCATTTGTCCTTACTTTCATACAAAAACACCCGGCCGGTTTCATCGGTAACTCTGGCTGTCAGCTCATAGACCCCGGCCCGTTTGAAGCGGATGGTGCCGCCGCCGTTTGTGAGCGCTCCGTCCACATAGGTCGGCCAGTCCTGAAACCCGAAGGTGTTGTCCACCAGCCATTCAACGGTGAGTCCGTCCAGATCGGCTGTTTCGGTTTTGACCACGATATCGGTGTCGGTATGGGCGTATTTTGGCAGGCTGTAGCGGACGGCAGGCACAGGATACACCTTGAAGCCCTGCTCGTAGCGGTAGGTTCTGCCGCCGTCGTCGGTGAATTCCGCTTTCAGGACATAGCTGCCCTTGGTGCGGACCTTCAGCTCACCGCCGCTGTTGCCCAGCGTACCTTCGGCGGCACCGGTGAGAGATACTTCTTTTCCGTCACGGAACAGCGTCCATTTGGCGGTATGGCTGCCGATTTCGCCGAACACGGCCTCCACCGTCACGGTGTTGTCGGTGTGGAAGATTTCCGGCAGATAGAATCCTGCGGAGCCTACCGGGTAAACGGTAATATTGGCGGTATCGGAAAATACTCTGCCGGTGGCGTCGGTGACAGAGGCGGTCAGGGCATACACGCCCTTTTCCTTGAAACGGGTACTGCCGTCAGAGAGCGTCCCCTCAATAAAGGCGCTAATTTCGGCAGGCTCGCCGTTCCGGGTCAGGGTGTAGGTCACCGTGAGGCCGTCCGTTTCTTTTGTTTCTGTCTTGAGCGCCACGGTTTTATCGGTATGGGAGACGGCTGGGAGTGTGAGCTTGACCTCCGCCACCGGGTAGACCGTGATGCTATCCTGTGCGGTGATAACCTTGCTCAGCTCATCTGTAATAGAGGCGGTTAGCTTGTAGACGCCCTTTTCCTTGAACAGCACCGTGCCGCCGGTAAAATCCAGCGTTCCGGTGAGCGCCGTATCAACATCAACGGCGGAGCCGTCCTTTTCAAGCGACCACACCACCGCATTGGCGCCGAGGTTTTCGGTAGAAAGCTCCACCGCCACGGATTTGTCGGTGTGGGTGGTTTCGGGCAGTGTGAAAGCGGCCACCACCACTGGGTAGACGCTGATGGTCTGTTCGTGGGTTACCGTAACGTCCCGGCTGTTTTTTGCCGTGGCAATCAGGGTGATGCTGCCGGTCTGTGTAAATTTCAGCTTGCCGCCGTTTTGGTCAAGGGTCCCATCTGTCAGCTCGGAAAGCACGGCGGGCAGGCCGTTTTTCAGGGCTAACCATGTTACACCGCTGACATATCGGCTTTCCGGCTTGATCTCAATTTCATCGGCGGTATAGGCGGTTTTGGGCAGGGTAAATGAAAACTGCGGGGCAGGAACATGGGAAGACCCGCCACCGGAACTGCCGCCGCTGGAGCTGCCTCCGCCGGAATTCCCATCGGAGGGTTGATCCTCCGGCTTGGCAGGAACAGTCGGCTTGGGCAGTTCTTCCTTCTTGATCTGCTCCTTGGCTTTTTCCGTATCCACCAGCATTTCAAAGGCTTCGGCACGGGTGGCCTTTCCGTCCGGCTTGACTGTGCCGTCCGGGTAGCCGTCTACAATGCCATATTCCTTGCCGGTGCAGATACTGGATTTGTCCGCTTCGGAAAGTGTGCCGTCATCGGAAAAGCCGGTGACGCAGGAGCTGGAGGCGTCATGATCGCCCTTGCCGATGGCCCGCACCAGCATACGGATCATTTCCATACGGGTAATGGGCTGATCCGGTAAAAACTTCGTGCCGAAATCGTCCTTCTGGATGATTCCCGCTATGATGAGCGCCTCAATGTGCTGCTCCGACCAGTGTCCGGCAATGTCGGTGAAGCGAATGGTGACCTCGCTTTCCTCCGGTTCCGGCAACTCCATGGTTCTGGCAACAAGAGCCACAAATTCCCCTCTGGTGATGATTTCATCCGGGTGTGCCAGCCCATCGGGGTAGCCGCTGATGACACCTTTTTCCGTGAGAATCCGAATGGCTTCCTCCGCCCAATGCCCCTTGGCGTCCTCAAAATACCGGTTTACCGCATAGGCGCTGCCAGCAAACAGGGAAACCGCCATACAGATAATGAGAAGAATGCCGAGCGGTCTTTTCATTTTCTTGTTCATCTGCTACCTCCTACATCCCGCCCATGACAGGCTGGCCTTGCTCCTGCTGCTGGGCGGGGGATTCCTGTTTCTGTGCGGTGGTTTGTCCCTGGGTCAGCGCTTGCTGATAAGCGCCGAGGACCGCCTTGTCAAACTCCGCCTTGGCCTCCTTGGTGCAGGGAAAGCAGATATCCTTGTATTCACCGTTTCCGGCCTTATAGCTTGGCATGGAGATAAACAGCCCCTTGGAACCCTCCATGATTTTGATGCCCCGCACGGCAAAATCGCCGTAGACATTGACCGAGGCCGTGGCTCTGCAGCTCCCCTCCGGGCGGATGGAGTGGATTTTCACATCGTACTTGGGGACAGCCGATGTTGTATTGTTAGGCATGATTTTTTCCTCCTTCTTAAAATATCCGGCATCCTTAACCGGCGTAATTGAACATCTCTTTGATGCGCTGTACGAGGGTGGGCAGCACCGTTTCTCCGAACAGGGCGTACAGCCCCGCAAGGAGCAGCGCGCCCAGCACCACGGCAATCAGGATTTTGATGGCGGTGTCAATGTAGCCGTCCCCGGCATTGGCAGAAAGAATGGAGCGGCTTTTCACAGCAGCCGCACCGAGCTTGTTCTTCAGCTTGCAAAATAGACTTTTCATTTTGGCCTCCTTCATAAAATGAGGGCATGAAAAAAGACAGCCGACGGCTGCCTACATCCTCATGCCCATGGTTTGGGTTTGCTCCGGTTCCCCGAAGCTGATTTGTTGAAATCCGAAGCGGTCACAGTAGTGGAATTCGCTGCCCTCTGCGTCATACAGCTCCACCACATCGGACATGGACAGGGAGTGTCCGTCATAGCCGGGTGGATGATTCGTATTGCACCTTGTGTAGATGGCTTCGAGATCGTTGGTGTCGAGCTGGCCGTCATAGGCGACCCGGTAATGCTCCGGGGATGGCTCTCCGAACTGCCGCACCGTTTCCTCATAGGAGATAAACTTCCTATACACGTCCGTCTCCGGCTTCAGCTGCCAGATGCGCACATTTTTCAGCGGTGCGGCGGACTCGTTCATGCCGCCCATCCGTTCCCCCGCGGCAAGCCGTTCCATCACGCCGTCCGTCCACTGCGGAGTCAGGCTGCGGCTTTTGAGCCAGTTGGTCAGCTCGTCATTTTGAAAGATGCTGTCCACCACCGCTTTTTCTTTTTCTGTATATCCGGCCGGGTTTCCGTAGTAGGAAATGAGGCCGTTTTTCAGGATAATTCCCGGCATGATACCGCCTCCTTACTGCATTGTCATCCCTCCCATAGCGAAGGGCGCCTGCTCCTGTATTTCTGAGAGCTTTTCCTTTGCCCAATCGGGAAGATGGCTTTCGGCAAGCACTCCGGCAAAATCCGTCCTGTTCCAGCGGGTTTTCTTGCCGTCCGCAAGGTTTACGGCAAAGACAGCACGTCCGTTGGCTCCGACATGAGCGCCGAAGCCCCCAGTACACAGCCAGAGCTGATCCTGCACGGTCAGGCAGTTTTCTTTCAATACTTTGGGTGAAAGCACAACCACCTTACCCTCAAAATCCTGTTTTTCTGTGTCGGGCAGACAGTGCGTATGGTCAAACAGCCCAAGTGCCTGATATGCCCTGCGGTACTGGTTGACAAACCCGTCCAGCACGGCCGGGTGGCTGTCTACGGCAAAATCCAGATTGCGGTTACTGTACGAATCCTTGTCGGGCGGGATATACGTCTGCTTTGCCCAATCGTGGTTACCGCGAGAAAAACGCCCGTCATAATCCTTGCACTGCAAGCTGTTTGCCAGAACATAGGACACCCGGTGGTAGCCGAACTGGTTAAGGACGCTTTCGGCACAGTCACTTTTCAGATACATTCCGTCAAAACCCCGGCGAATCGCTTCTTCGATGGCATTCTTGCAGGCGATATTTTCCTTGTGGCTTGCCTTCCAATCATTTAACTCACCAAGCTGCTTAGCTTGGGCAAAGGAGTGGGGATAAACAGATGGGAACTTTTTATCTGCCATAGATGATTTCCTCCTGCATAATCAGCTCATCCAGCTCCGCAAGGCACATGCCGCTTTGGGCCAGCACTGCGAGAATGCCGGGCGGCACATCGGTAATATCCTGCTGGATATCGGCCTCTGTCACCGTGATTTCGCCGCTGTCCTCGTCTGAATAGGCGTCCAGCTTGGCATCCGCGGGGATACCCGCTTCCTCCAGCAGATAGCCGGGGATGCGGACAGTCTGGCTTTCATCCAGCAGATCATGGCAGAGAGAGCAAGCGGAAACGCATCCTGCAGGGCAGTCATCCTCGCAGCCCTCGCCGCAGTTGTCGCACAGTCCGCAGGCGGAGGCGAGAACGACGGTCAGATCGGCGGCAAGGGCGCTGAGACTCTGGATGGCGTTCGCCACCTCCAGCGCCGTCATTTTATCCTTCATAAAGACAAGGGCGCTCTGTCCGGCGTGAAGCTCCAGCGTGTCCTTTTCGGTGAAGCCGGAACGTTCGCAGGCATCGGCGGGGAGGCCGATTTGGGGCATTTGATTCTTTTTCATCAATGGGTTCCTCCAATCAAATATTAATTTTGTTTCTCACGCAATGCAGTGCCAAGGGCATTTTTTCTACTCCATGAAACCTCCTTCTCCGAACAGATTCAGCTGTGACGGAGCGTTTTTCTCACGCTCATGCAGATCGTAGTTGGCAATGAGGATTTCAGGAAACTGCGCCCCATTGTCATACCGCTGCTTGATGTTGTTAATGCGGGTAAAGGCTTCCTTCTGGATGCCCGGCGCATCATAGAGGCTGCGGATAAATTCACAGTCGTTGTAGGACAGCAGAAATTTGCCGTCGATCCGCAGCAGGGCATCCCGCAGACGGATATGGTCCTTTTCCGTGAAGCCGTCCTCGCCCACATTTTTGTAATAGCTTTCGGTTTCAAAATACGGCGGGTCGCAGTAGAAAAAGCTGACGGGGCGGTCATACTGCCCGATGAGCTTCTCGAAGTCCTTGTTTTCGATGACCACCTTGGCAAGCCGCCGGTGGGCCTGCTCAATGAGAGGGAAATTGCTGCGGATATCGTGGGGCTGGCTGCCGTAGCTGGTCAGCCCCGACGCATAGCTGTAGCGGATGAGCTGGTAAAACCATGCCGCCCTTTGCACATCCGATGCGGGAGAATCGCGGGCGAGGGCATTTTTCACAAGCTCGAAATCTGCGCGGGAGTTGAGGCAGTAGGCAAGCGCCGCCATCAGCTCCTGCGGCTTCTCCCGCACACAGCGGTAGAGGTTGACCAGCAGGCCGTTGAAGTCATTGTAGACCTCAAAATCGTTGCCGGGCAGCTTGTGGAACAGCACCCAGCCGCCTCCGCCGAACACCTCAATGTACCGCTCATAATACAGGGGAAAAAGCGTGACGATCAGCTCCCTCAGAGATTTCTTGCCGCCGATCCAGGACATGAAGCTGTTCAGGATTCATCACCTCCTTCCAGCGGCAGACGTATCTGCGTATCGTCAAAGGCTGCAAGGGAACGCCGGAGGCCGGTGATGGCGGCGCTGATCCCGCTGATGCGGTTTCTCATATGCCGGATGGTCAGGCGCACCTCCGCTTCGGTTTTCGCATAAAAGTACCCGTTCTGGTCGCTGGCAATGGGAACACCCTCCCGGCGCAGGCTGTTGACCTGATCCCGCAGCTCCTTGCCGGAAACGCGGAAGGTGTGTTCCAACTCCCGGCTGATGACGGCGTGTTCCGCACCGTGGTGATACCGGCGCAGATGCTTTGCAAGCTGTTCTTTCTGCATGGGTTCTCCTTTCCGGCCGTTTCCCCGGAAAGGCAAAAAAGGGCGCAAAAAAACAGGGCCGCCTCCTGTTGGGGAAACGGCCCTGTTTTGATGTGGGGTCTAAAAAAGCACAGGCATCTCTGCCTGCGCTACTTGATTACGCCAAGCTCTCTTAACACTGCCACGCAGTCCTTGGCGCCCTGAATGTACAGATGCTTTTGAAATTTCACCTCCATATCGGAGTTTTCGGTCAGGTAATTATCGATCCGGTCTTTTGTGTGCTGCGTAATTTCAGCACTGTTCTGAATGCTCACGCTGAGTTCGAGCAGTTCCCGTGCCAGTTCTTCCGACCGGGGTTCTGATTCACGCAGGGCAGCATACGCAAGCTGAAACCGCTCCGCCAGAGCCATATCCAGCAAGTCCATGAGCTTCTCGTCCATCTTCTTCGCCTCCCTTCAGCACAACACAATGCCACAGCTTCGGAGAAAAAGCTATACCAAATGCCAACAAAATTTCGCTTATTTCATTTCCATGCCGAGGCTCTGACCGGAACGGTTCAGGCATTGATCCACCGTCATGCCGTTCTGCGGCTCCAGCATTCCATAGGATGTTTCAGCAACGCCGCGCTGCTCCAAAAGATACCGCCCGTAGTTATCCAGATTACAGAACAGGCTCAGTCCGTTATCGCCTGCCAAAGAAAGCATTCGCTGGATTTCCACTTTTGCGTACTCAGCGGGAGAGGCAGTATCAGTCAAAAGCTCAAATTCCTCCGTCATGGACGCAAGGTCGAGGGCTTCTTCCAAAGATATATCACCGGGAGCTTCCGCCAGCATTGCTTTGTAGGTCAGCAGCCGGTTTTCCGTCTCAATCTGCCGGAGCTGCTCTGCCAGCTCATTCACCAGACCATAGCAGTCGCCCTCGGATGCATACAATGCGTCGCTGATTTTTTCGGTGAGGCTTGGCGTTATGCAGTCCTCCGCAGAGAATGCACATTCCTCCGGGGAGGCCGCTCCGACAGCATCAACCGCCTGCAAAAGCGCCGCATCCCCGGCAGGGAGCTTGAGGAAGACAGCCGTTTCATTGTCATAGGCGGGATCGTTAAAATGCCTCTTGGTGATGCGGAGAAGCACAGCGAAATCCGGCTTTTCAAGGGGAATGGCATCTCCACTGTGGTATTCGGCGGCAATCTCGCCGTTCTGCACCACATAGCCATGGGGCGTGAACACGCCGCCCTCGCCCTCGCGCATCTCTCTGCCGATTTTGGCGAAGTCCAGATATTCGTAGACTTCATCCGATACCCTTTCCAGTGCCGGTACAAAATCATTATCCGCATAAAATTTTCCGAGAGACGGATCGTCATGGGCTTCATAGGCAATCTGGCAATGCTCGGTGCTGTGTGTCATATTGATGAGCCGCTCCACTGATATGGGAGCATATTGAGTCTGAACGGCATCCATCATCACAATGCCCTCGAAGCAGTCCAGTTCCCATGCACTTAGGGAAGACAGCCGCTGGGCGAGGTGATTCAGCTCATACAGATTGATATCGGGGACGATAAATTGCGGCAGATAGTCCAGCTTACAGCTTAAAACCTCCGCAGAATAAACACTATCTTCAGTAATTCTCGCTTTTTCTAACGCATCCGCCAGCTCATAGGGTGTGGCGGGGGGTGCGATTTGTGCCGACGGATTTGCACCAGAAGGGGTCCACCGGCTGAGTTCTACTTCAAAGATTTTTCCTTTATCCAAGTGTCATTCCTCCCATCTTCATGCCTGACTCATCTGGATTGGATAATTCGGATGCAAGGGTGATTTTGTGCTCATCACAGAAGTCTGCGAGAGTCAGGGACTCACCGAGGAAATTGATGTTGCCCCGCAGTCTGCGGAAGCCCTCCTTGGGGATGGTGACCGGCTCCGGTGTCAAAACGGCTCCGGCGTGGTTAACGGTAACCTGATTTTCTATGGTCACCGGCCTGCCTGGATCATAGTCGGAGCCGCGCAAATCGTAGCAGTAAAAACCCTCTGGCACCGTGGTTCGGTCGATGCGGGAATTGGTGAAAAGTGCTGGCTTTCCAAACAATTCTATGTGTTCATATTCTTCTTCTCTGGCGTTAACGCTCATTTGAATACCTCCCTGTAAATATTGGTTTGTGATTACACAAAAACAGCTCCGTCGCACCACTTTTTCATGGCGTTATATAGCAGTAGTACCTTGATTTGATCGGATACCTCTTTGTTAAATCAGTTTCCATGTTTCATCTTGCACCTTCCTTTCTGCGTTTTGCAGTTTTTTGCATATCCGTTCTAAGGCAATCTCCCTCAGCGCTGTAGCAGATGAAGCCGTGGGACGGGTATGGGCAGCCGCCGCAACTTTGGAATGGGCCGCGTGGCCGTTCAGCCGGGGGTATTCTACCTACAGTGGAGAGATTGTTTGAATCGTAGCAGGCGGTTTGTTTATTTCTTTTATAGTGTACCAGCATGACCTTTCCTTTCCAGAAAACAAAAAAGCCGGAGAATAAAAGTGCATTCCTGCACTCCGATTCTCCGGCCTTCTAATGCTTTCAAATTTAATGTGATTTTGGTGTATATATAAAAAAAGGGCGCTAACTTTATCGGCTTTCATTCAGCCTTAAAAATCGGAGCCCTTTTTGATTTCAGCTTGTTCATCTGATTGTATTTTGAGTGGCGCCCTTTTTCATTTCGCTCTGTACTAAAAAGGGCGCTGCTCATGAATGTTTTTACTTGTAGGTTTGAGTCCTGTCAGAGTGAAGCTTTTACCCCAATAAATCTACGAAAAAAGAGCTTCCACTTTTCATCGTGGAAGCTCTTGAAAGGCTTGGATTTACTGGCTTTGTAAGCAATAAATCTTTTTTACCTTTTGTTTTTGGAGCGGGTGATGGGAATCGAACCCACGACATCAGCTTGGAAGGCTGAGGTTTTACCACTAAACTACACCCGCTTTTTCGAACGGGATGGTATAAAAATTAAGAACGCTGTCTATTATACGTTGAAATTGTCAAAAATGCAACATTATTTTTCAAAGAAATGGAGATTTTATTATGTGGAAAGTTGGTATTTTTTTATTTGATGAGGTTGAAGTCTTAGATTTTGCCGGTCCGTTTGAAGTTTTCTCAGTAACAACCTTACCTGACGGTACAAAGCCTTTTCAAGTAAAAACAATCACGGAATCGGGTGAACTCATCCATGCGAGGAACGGATTAAAGGTTATGCCTGATTACAGTTTTAATGATGCTCCATCTTTCGATATTCTCATCATCCCGGGAGGGCTTGGTGCGAGAGAATATGAAATAAAAAATGAAGCAGTGATTAATTGGATTAAGGAGCAGCGTAAGACTGTTCCGCTGCTGGCTTCCGTTTGCACCGGGGCTCTTTTGCTGGCAAAGGCAGGGCTTCTCGATCATTTGCGGGCAACCACCCATTGGGCGAGCCTCGACCGCCTTGCTGCAGAGTTTCCTGAAGTGAAAGTGGTTCGAAATGTAAAATTTGTTGACGAAGAAACGCTTATTTCTTCTGCAGGAATCTCTGCCGGGATTAATATGTCATTTCATATTGTGCAAAAATTGCTGGGAAAACAAGCAACATTAGAAACGGCAAAAAGGATGGAATACGATCTAACGAAGGATTGATTTCCTACGAAAAAAATATCTAATAAAGTGAAACTTCCATCAGTGGGGGTTTTCCGACGTACAGGACGTACTAGTGCCGACGTTGCAACAGGACGCCTGAGATTTTAGTCGGCCTTCATCCCCCACTGATGGTTAGATGAACCAATCGGGCTTTTAGGGGCAGTTTATCCCCCGCCTAACATGATTGGTCTTACCTCCATTTTGAGGCGGGGGTATTACTGCCCCTTAATCTGCGATAAAATGATGAGACCGCAAAAAGGTGGATTTTATAAACAACAAAATATTGTATTCTACACGTTACTTGACAATCTATATGTTGTGGTCGAAATGTAATAATGACCTTACAAAATGAAAAAAGAAGGGATTCGCATGAAAATTGTATGTTTTGGCGACAGCTTAACAAGAGGTGTTTCTTTAGTAAAAGGCCGATTACGTATTTTAAAAGAAAATTATCCAACTTTTTTGCAAAACTTTTTCTTAACTAATAATCAAAGTGATACGATCGTCATAAATAAAGGCATTTTTAACGATAATTCGAACTTACTTATTAAAAGGTTGGACAAAGATGTGATCGAAGAAAATCCAGATATTGTACTAATTGAGGTCGGTGGAAATGACTGCAACTTTCCGTGGGAAAAAGTGGCGAATGAACCTAATAATGAACATGAACCAATTGTGCCTCTTCAAACTTATTTAGATAATCTTAAAAAAATTGTTGTTTCTTTGAAAGCTAAGAATATTATGCCAATTTTTCTTACTTTGCCTCCGCTTGATCCAGTTAAATATTATCGGTTTATCTCCAATATCTATGGTAAGTCTATCAGCCATTGGATTAGTATTTGCGGCGGAATTGAACATTGGCATAGCATATATAATGAGAATTTAAATAAAATAGCAAAGCAACTGGGAGTAATGTCTATAGACGTACGAGCTTTTCTGAAATCGTGCGAAAATTTTACTCAGTTTATCAGTGATGATGGTATACATCTCAATGCAAATGGTTACAAAATGATGAGCATGAATATCTATCAACAACTATTAAAAATAACGGATCAATAACCTAAATTTTTCACACTGCTATCTTCTTTTTATTTGCTAGCGTAACAATGTTATGTTACACTCATAATTAAGAGAAAGGAGCTTGTGCAATGGAATTAATCTCAAAAAAAGACTTGCTGGAACAGACAGGTATTTCCTATGGTCAGCTATATCGCTGGAAAAGAAAAGAATTAATTCCCGAAGAATGGTTTATTCGTAAATCGACATTTACCGGACAAGAAACATTTTTTCCAAAAGAGAAAATAGTAGAACGAATTGATAAAATTCGTGCATTAAAAGATGAATTATCATTGGATGAACTGGCAAACATGTTTGCACCGGGAGTCGGTAATGTATCATTTACGAAAGCAGACCTGCTTAATCTGAACATTGTTTCGCAAGCGACGATTCATTTTTTCCTTGATAAGGTCAATGATAATGAGGTACTTTCCTTTGACCGTATCTTCCAACTTGCAGTAGTGGAAAATTTATTAAACACAGGTGATATACATATTGAAGAAGGAAAAATGGTTATGCAACTATTGGATGATATTTTTCTCTCCAGCCGGCCAAAAGACTATGAATTGCTTTTTATTCGCAAGCACGGAATTTCAAGCTGCCTGCTATGCCAAACAAAAGATTATTTTTTTGAAAAAGGCACAAAAGTTGTTGCCCAAGTATCTTTAATGAACTTTATTGAGGATCTAAAAACTAAATTACGCTAAGGAGAGACAAAGAATGAAAACGGAACAATATCAAAATTTGACAGTGAATGGATTTGGGACTTCAAGCGGCGGAAAATATGAAAAAATCCATCTGAATGGAAAAGCGGTTGTGAACGGTTCTGTTGAATACGAGAAGTTTACCTGTAACGGCTCTGCAACGATAAACGGGAATATGAAAGGAGTAAAAACGGATATAAACGGCTTATGCAAAATTTCCGGCAATATTTTCAGTGAAAAATTTATTACCGATGGCAGTTCGTCGATTGAAGGTGATTTAATAGTAGAAAAAGGATCAATCAATGGAAAATTATCCATTGACGGCAACCTAAAAGGGGAAGAAATCGAAATAAACGGAAAAGCAGTCATTAATGGCGATTGTGCGGCAGAGAGCTTTCAATCAAATGGACAATTTAAAATAGAGGGGTTATTAAATGCAGATACAATCGATATTCGCTTATCTTTACAATCGGAGGTACAGGAAATCGGCGGACAATCCATTAAAGTAAAAAGAAGTAAAAGCCTCTTTCAATCCTTAATACCCGCTTCTTTAGTAACGGATTTAATTGAAGGTGATTATGTTGAAATTGAAAATACAAAAGCCAAAACAGTCCGGGGAAATAATGTGAAGATTGGCCAAAATTGCGAAATTGGACTTGTAGAATATTTGCAGTCATTTGATCAAGACCCCGAAGCAGTCGTAAAAGAAAGCCGAAAAACAGGTAATATTTAATTTCTTGGAAAGTCTCTTTCTGACACCCGGAGTTTTGCGCTTGCTGAAATGAACTCTCTTCCAGTAAAAAAACAGCAGACAGCCTGGTAAATAAAGTGAAACTTCCATCAGTGGGGGTTTTTCGACGTACAGGACGTACTAGTGCCGACGTTGCAACAGGACGCCTAAGCCTTTAGTCGGCCTTCATCCCCCACTGATGGTTAGTCGCGCTAAGCCCGATTGATTTTTCTAAGGGCTAAAAGCCCTAAGAAACTCCAATCGGGCTTTTAGGGGCAGTTTATCCCCACCTAAAATGATTGGTATCACCTCTATTTTTGAGGTGGGGGTATTACTGCCCCTTAATCTGCGATAAATTAGGCCGCTGTTGTTTTCTAAGGCGAAAGCACCATTAACGAACAGTAATACTGACTAGATGATAACTCCGATAATACCATTCATGAGCATATAGCGATAAATTCCCATCAACTTTGCGAAAATTCCGCTCCATTACAGTGTTATTTCAGCTTGAAGCTGTTAACTATTTTTTGCAATTCATCTGCCAGACTGGAAAGCGAACGGGCGGATGATGATATTTCTTCAATAGAAGCAAGTTGTTCTTGTGAAGAAGCAGCGACTTCCTCAGATGTAGCTGCATTTCCTTTTGCTATAAGGGACAGCTCGTTTGAAGAAGCTGTTAACGCTTCGATAGCGGCAGAAATTTGCTGCGCGATCGAAGATACTTCATCAATTTGCGGAGTGATATCGCGCATGCTTTTCATAATGATCGTAAATTTTTCAATCGTTTCCTGGGAAATTTTTCGCCCTTCTTCGACATCGCTTGATACTTTTCCCATTGTTTCCACTGAATTATCTGTATCCTTCTGCATCACTTTAATAAGTTCTGTAATATGCTTCGCTGAATTTTGTGATTGTTCAGCCAACGTACGGACCTCTTCGGCAACAACAGAGAAGCCTTTTCCGTGCTCTCCGGCTCTAGCGGCTTCAATCGCAGCATTTAAGGCAAGTAAGTTTGTCTGATCTGCAATATCACTGATTAATTCTGTTATTTTACCAATTTCTTTCGAACGTTCATGTAATGCCTGGATGATGTTGTTGGATTGCAGCACAGATTTGTGAATCGAATCCATTTGCTGCACTGTTCGTTCGACAGATTTGCCCCCCTCTTCCGCCTGCAAAGTTGATAGTTTAGAAAGTTCTGCAACCCCTGCAGAATGGTCAACAATCCGTGAAACTCCTTGTGATATTTCTGCTAACGCCGCTTCATTTTTATTAATATCATTCGTTTGTTTTTCCACACTTCCAGAGACATCCTGAATCGATTTTGCAACTTGTTCGGTAGCCATCGAAGTTTGATCTGCACTTGCAGAAAGCTCATCTGCGGACGCAGCAACTTCTTCGGCACTTTTTTCTAAATGCTCAATAACCGTATAAAGATTTTTTTGCATATTGTTAAAGGCAAGTCCCAGCTCGCCGATTTCATCCGACGATGCTATCTCAATCGATGCCGTTAAGTCTCCTTTACTGACAAGTATCGCTTGTTCTCTTAGCTTTTTAATCGGCTTAATAATCGATTTAATTATTATAAAAATGAGACCTATCCCAATTAATATGCAGATCGAAATAGTTAATAAAGTATAGAAAAAGATCGGCCTAGCGGAGTTTGCTATTTCCGAAGTATACATTGTACCAGCCAGCTTCCACCCGGTTACCGTATTTGTAATATATACAAGTTCTTGGTCTCTGCCCCCGCTTGAAAAATGCAAAGTCCCGTCCGAATTTTTATAAAGGCCTGCAACAAATGAATCTTCAGCCGCTGATCCGCTCTCTTTTAACGGATGGGCGAGATATTTTTGCGCTTGATCCAGTAAAAAGACATAGCCTTCTTTTCCAATATTCACATTATCAATGATGTTATTTAATTGCCCAAAGCCAAGATTTATGGCAACTACTCCCGAACCGTCAGACAGCATTTTTGCCATTGCAATCGTCATTTCCCCCGATGCCTCAGACATATACGGTTCTGTTATGATTACCTCCCCCTGATGTTCTTTAGCCGATGTATACCAATCTCTTGTCCGCGGATCAAAACCAGCTTCCATCGCTGCTTCAGGAGAGCGAAAAAATCCCCCGTCTTCCGTCCCTATAAAAATTCCGTTCACTTCGGGATGCATTTCCATATACTGATCAAACAGATCTTGTAACGATGCATTTTCTTGACCATCGTACATTCCGCCATTAAGTGATTCTGCAAAAAAATCAATATCATGGATTTTCGGATTAAGTGCTTTATTGATTGCATCATCTATCAAGATAACATTCTCTCTTGCACTATTCATCATTTGATTTCCAAGTTCATTCTTTGCAATAAAATAAGCGATCGTTCCAATGACAATGGCAGGAATAATAAGCATCGCCAAAAATGCCATAAACATTTTTGTTTTAAAATTATTTTTGAAAAATCTTCTACTTTTCATGACAATTCTCTCCCAATATTTTGATCAAGCTGTTATCTATGTCTTATATCGGAAAGGCAAATTTTTTTTAAAGTTCAGTTCTTTATGTTCAATACATCAC